>JAIXVG010000278.1 GCA_027483145.1 Planctomyces sp. | reverse complement strand
CCGACCTGAGCGGGCTGCCCTCCAGTTAATCGTCCGAACGAACTGCTATACTACCGATTGTGGCGTCATTAACCAAGGTAACTTTAGGCGAAACAAGGACTTGTCTGCACCATGAATGGCTCGAAAATCGACGTTGTGACACAGAGTGCAAGATTCTGTGCCGAAAGGCTCGGCTGCCCATGAGCTGGTACCCATGAGCTAATGAAGTGAGGATCAGGAACGAATCTGCCTCGTCCTCAAATCAATCTTCACGTTGTCGGAAGGCCTGAATGACACGCCCGGCAACCCGTCGACTTCAAGCAACATGCCGTCGAAGGCCATCACGTTGACCGAAGGAAAGCCACCATCCGGGGTTGCATTGTGGTCATTCTGGTCATTCAATTTGGTCTTGAATGGCTTTCAGGCAAATCTCCAAGTCCTCAAAGTCAACCGGCTTCAGGAAGTGTCCGTCGAATCCAATCAATTTCGTTTGGATCCGATCAAGTGGCAGGCCATGTCCCGTCACTGCGAAGATTCGAACATGCTGCAAGTCGTCTTCGCCCTTGATGACTTCGGCAATCTCGTAGCCGGTCACTCCCGGCATCCCAAGGTCCAATAGGACAACATCTGGTTGCAGACGGTCGATCAATTCCATGCAATCCTGAGAATTGTGGCACGCGTGGGAATCGTAGCCTGAATTCTCCAGCAGCATGGACAAACTTCTTGCTTGATCTTCGTTGTCATCAACAACCAAGACACACAATGCCTTTTGCTTCATCGTCGGGGGCATGAGTCTGTTTTCCTATAAGAAGCCGGCGGATCAGCTCATCCATCACGCAAGGATGAAATGCAAAAAGCCGACCGGGAGGACCACGATTGAACGTGGTCCTCCCGGTCGGCTTACTCTTCAACCAGCCCCTGCTAAACTGCAGTTGCCGCTCGATCAGTCCCCCGAAACTGGAACTGACGGTAACTGATTGCGAGTTGGAAAGCCATGCCACGAGCGTCGAAGATGCACAGTCAGAGAACGGCTGAGTGGCTTATCGCCAACAATTCAGCACTCGACCACATTGACGGCTAAGCCGCCCAGCGATGTTTCCTTGTACTTTACCTGCATATCGACACCCGTTTGCCGCATTGTCTCAATCACTTGATCGAGGCTGACGAAATGCCGGCCGTCTCCGTAGATCACAGCCATGCGAGCCGAATTCACTGCTTTAATGGCCCCCATCGTGTTCCGTTCAATACACGGAATTTGAACAAGGCCAGCGATCGGGTCACACGTCAGACCTAAGTGATGCTCCATCCCAATCTCAGCCGCTTCCTCAATTTGCTCATTGCTTCCCCCCAACAGGGCTGCCAACCCAGCCGCAGCCATTGAGCAGGCGACCCCCACTTCTCCTTGGCACCCCATTTCAGCCGCCGACAGGGACGCGTTTCGCTTATACAGCATGCCGATTGCACCAGCCGTCAGCAAAAACTGGCAAACAGCCCCATCACGGTCGACGATCGGCAAATACTTGAGCGCGTACCCAAGCACAGCGGGTATCACCCCTGCAGCCCCGTTCGTAGGAGCAGTCACCACGCGCCCACCCGCTGCATTCTCTTCGTTGACCGCCAGTGCATAAACGCTGCACCAGTCCATCCCAGTCACTTCATTTGTGGGCATATTGCTTAGTTTAGAAAAATGAAGTGCAGCCCGACGTTTGACCTTCAGGCCGCCCGGCAGAACACCCCCTGCCTGGCAACCCCGTTCAATACAGGACCACATCACGCTCCAAATCCGAAGCAGCCCGGCAACCGTTTCATCCCGCGGCCTGATGACATCTTCATTGCGGGCGATGATCTCAGACAGAGTCAACCCGTGAGCTTTCGCCAAACGCAATAGCTCTCTGGCCGACTCAAATGGAAACGGAATGCTGACTCCGGCTGCTGCATCGATTGCTGCGGCAATCGGTTCCTTGACCACAAACCCGCCACCAATCGAGTACCAGACCTCGCTGACGATCTCATTTCCGGCCTCGTCATACGCGGTAAACCGCATTCCGTTGGAGTGAAACGGCAAGGTCTCGGTCTGGTGCTCGCGATAGTCGGCCTGTAATTGAAACGGAACCGGCATCGTGCCGTTCAAATGAAGCTGTTCAGCCAACTGCACTTGGCTCAGCAGCCGATCGAGTTCGCTCGGATCAACCGAATCGGGAGCATAACCCGACAGCCCGGCCATCATCGCGACATCGGTCCGATGCCCTCTGCCGGTCAAAGCGAGTGACCCATAGAGATCAATGGTAATCCGCGAGACTTGCACAGAGCGCACGATGCACAAACCGACGAGCCCTTTGGCAAACGCGTTCGCGGCCTTCATCGGACCGACCGTGTGCGAACTGGAAGGGCCGATTCCAATTTTGAACAGGTCAAAAACGCTTAGGTTCATAATCTGGCCGTTCGCTTTCCATAGGGCTTATCCCCACTGTGGCCAATATCCGTAAGACACAACCGGGTAATATCTTAGCGTTTTTCAATCGCTGCTGCCGGAAGATCTTTCTGTTCGTCCGACCAGTCAATCCATAATCAAGAATTAACACTATCTTGATCGATCCAGGATTTGCGATATGCTTTAACGTATCGTCTTATGTCGATTGGTTTCTATTGAAGAGGCTTTTCCGACTGCCAATCGGCAGTCCACTCTTCATCGGCTTCTGTCTGAAGCCCCCTAGTTCCACTTTCTTTTTGGAGCTTCTTTGATGGTTAAGAGAACTGCTATTCCCCGAGGGTTCACACTGATCGAACTGTTGGTGGTAATTGCCATCATCGCTGTCTTGATCGCCCTCTTGCTTCCAGCCGTGCAACAGGCACGTGAAGCGGCCCGGCGAACCCAGTGCAAAAATAATCTAAAGCAATTGGGACTTGCCAACCACAACTACCACGATGTGGCCAATCGGTTTCCAATCAACGAAGGTTCGGTTGGTGCATCGACCTTGGTTTATCTACTTCCTTACATCGATCAAGCACCACTCTACAACAGCCTGAACTACACTGGATGCTGGTCAGATGGTCTAGCCGGAAAGCCGCCTACCCAAGATACGCGGGTGATGTGGAATAACACCAACGGAACTCCGCTCTATCGTCGGATTATGCCCGCATTTCAGTGTCCGACTGATCCCGGATCAGGCACGATGATAACGACTGGCGGCCAAGGTGCTCCGACAAGTTATGCGACCAGCATGGGAGCACAGCAAATCAACTGCTACAACGCTTGTACCCTGCCATTTAGTGTTGATGAGTTTGCGCTAGGTAATGCAGAAGGAAATTTAGCCCTTCCCGGACAACTATCGGGAATTGTGAATCGCGGACTCGGGGCGTATTACCCAGGAGTCCCCTTAGGAACGTACGCCGTTTGGTCGGCGGCCATTCGTGACATCACCGATGGGACATCAAACACAATCTTGATGGGGGAAGTCCGGCAATCTTGCGGTACTTCTGTCGGCACTTCTTGGGGCTGGACGCACCCCGATTCGCTCTGGTATGCCACGACCGCACCCATTAACTACAACACCTGTCCAGACAATCCCGGCTACAGCGGCACTAACCCCTGCATGACCACCTGCTACACGACCGCCTATGGGTTCAAGTCGAAGCACACGGGGGGCGCTCAGTTTGTGATGGCGGATGGGGCCGTCAAGTTCCTCAGCGAAAACATCGACTTGACCACCTATCGCCGCCTGGGTGGCCGCGCCGATGGCAACGTTGTTGGCGAGTTCTAAGCGAGCTGTTACCAGCCAACAGACCGGCCCTGGACCAACCTCGCGTTCTGTGCGAATTGTTTGTCTTGGGCGATGGCTACTCTTCCCCTCCTGTACAGCCCTTTAGCAACCATCGGCTACGGGGTTGTACAGATTCGCTTTCTTCAAACCCGCCCCATTCGGGGCAAGAAGGTTGGTCATGCCTTGCGCTGATTACATCAAGGGATTGGTACCGGCATCGTGCATCATTCTGGCTGGGCTTCTCGGGTGCGATTCCGGCCCCAAGCTTCCCAAGGTGGTCCCGGTTACAGGATACATCAGCTTGAACGACGAGCCTGTGGCCGGGGCCACGGTCGTGTTCATTAGCGCCCAAACGTCTGGTCGAAGTGCCGCAGGGAAGACCGATGAGTTTGGCAATTTTTCGCTAGCTACATACTTCAATCCACAACTTGAATTGGATGGTGCCGAACCGGGCGAATACATGATCCAGGTGACGAAGCTGGAAGAAGGGAGTGCCGTTCCAGCTCCACCCCCATCCGATCCATCTCTCAGCCCTCAAGAACTGATGAAGTTGCAAACCGAATACAACATGGAACGAATGAAGAGCGGTGGACCAAAATCACTTTTGCCCGAACGGTATAACAACCCCAAAACGTCTGAGCTTAAGGCGTCAGTGATCGAAGGAATGCCTCACCTGAAGCTGGAGCTGACGGATTAGCAATCTGCTGCACGTGATGTAGCGACAAACAGGGCTTCCCCGAGTTCTGTTTTCTTTGGTTCACCTTGTTGAGTAGCCTGCAGCACTTATCATCCGAAAAATCCAGCTAGTCCTTTAGAAACACTGCTCGCATCACCTGGCAGCGGTGTCGCCTTAATCAAAGCATCAATCAGCGTGTCGCTTGTCACGCCATCCGCATCGGCTGCAAAGTTTGTCAACAACCGATGGCGTAAGACCGAGCGGGCGATCGCTTGCACGTCGGCAATCGTTGCATGAAATTGGCCGTGCAAGGCCGCACGGGCTTTGGCCCCCAACACCAGATATTGGCTCGCCCTGGGACCTGCCCCCCACGTGATATACTTGCTGATCTCGCTGTTCGGCTGCTTCCCTTCACCACTGGTCCCTTGTCGCGTTGCCCGGACTAAAGCTAGCGCATACCGAATCACGCTGTCGGCAACAGGAATGCGTGCCACCACCCTTTGAAGCTTTTCCCATTCTTCGTAGTTGATCACAGGCTGCGAGACGTGACGGATCCCAGCCGTGGTTTGCCGGACAATCGCGAACTCTTCTTCCTCGGTCGGATAACCAACCCGAATTTGCAGCATAAAGCGGTCGAGCTGCGCTTCCGGCAATGGATAAGTTCCCTCCTGTTCAATCGGGTTTTG
>JAIXVG010000091.1 GCA_027483145.1 Planctomyces sp. | reverse complement strand
ACGCTCCATGTTCCGACGGTGCTGTAGCCCGCATCGCCATCATCGATGATGGTCACCACAGGTGGGGCCACCACGCTAGCGGTCAACGCGAAGTCGTAAGGGTTCTCGTCGGTGTCGTTATTGGGTAATGAAAGGGTTGCGGTTTTGGGACCAGCCGTGGTGCTGTCGAGAGCAAGGGTGATCCAGGCGACACCACCGGGGGCGATGACTTGGCCGGGGGTGAAGTTGTTGACGATAGAGAAGCCTGAGCCAGCAGTAATGGTGGCTGGCTGCAGGACCAGATTACCCAGCCCGGTGTTGTGAACCGACAGCGTTCGTACCCCAACGGCCGACCCTTGAGGGACATTGCCCCACGCCATCGTGCCAGTCCCATCGGGGATGGTCGTTGGGGCACCGAAGTATTGATCGCGGATATCGATTTCGGGTGGCTGGATGATCGTTGCAGTCACCGATGCATTGATGCTTTGAACGACTCCCCGATCTCGAACAAAAGGCTCATACGTGTATGGCTCGCCGAGGGGAGCAAGGTTCTTCGCATAGGAGAACATCGTCACGAACCGACCATCCGGCGAAATGAACGACCCAAATGTGGCATCATTCGCAGGTTGGCCTGTGTTCCCAACGGAAGCAATGGACGTCGATCCAGTCTGGCGATCAAATACGAATGCATCCCACCAACCATTGACATCGTTTGGCACGAGGTTCGTTGCTGGTGAGCTATAGGTAATGAATCTACCATCCGACGAAATTGCTGATCTGCCCGTGTACGAACTTTGGTTACCCTGCTCACCGGTAGCGCTAGCCGACACCAAGCTCATTGACCCAGTTTGCCGATCGAATACGAACACGTCATCCGCACTGTTTTGATCATTGCTAACAAGATTGTTCGCGGTAGACGAGAATGAGATGAATCGACCATTCCCAGAGATAGAAGGACCATATGACCAACCGTTAGCCTGAGTCCCACTGACGCCAGTCGTTACCTGCGTTATTTGCCCTGATTGACGATCAAATAGAAAGATGTCATTGAATGCGTTCGTATCAGCCCCCACCAGATTGCTGGCACCAGATACGAAGACAATAAAACGGCCGTCAGCAGAAATGACCGCGTTGTTCGACTCGGCGTTTCCAACGACACCACCAACCCCGTTTGAAACCCGAATCAGAGTCCCATTGACTCGATCGAATAGGAAGACATCGGCGCTGTTGTTCGTGTCACCGGGCACCAGGTTCGAAGCATAAGAGTTGAATACAACGAATCGCCCATCGGCGCTCATCGAGGGTTCGGTTGCCTGACCATTACCCAAGTTACCGCCGACGAACGAAGCGGAAACGGTTTGGTTCGTCACGGTATCGGTAACAAAAATGTCGGTCAGTCCGTTGTTATCCCCAGGGACCAAATTGTCTTGCGCGGTGGCAAAGACCATGTAGCGATAATCGGCCGAATACTGATCGGGATAAGCCGCTGAACTCCAGGGAATTTGCGTTGTTCCCGGAAACATATTCACGCCATCAGTAACGGAAAAGCTGAAGCTGTCAGAGGTTGCAATTCCCCCACTATGGACGTATCGGATCAGGCCAGCATTGATGTCGGCCTGAGTAAAACTATTTCCAACCGGCAGTGCCGTCCAACTACCACCAATAAATGCTTGCAGCACCCCATTAACGGGAAGCGACGTCAAGGTGTACCCCAGCTGGGCTGGGGTATTGTCGTTATCGGTGGTGAGCAGGTTGGCTGAAGACAAGATGAGAGTCTGGCCAGCTTGCACACTGAGGCCCGTATTGTTCGTTAAGGCGGGCAAGCTATTGACCGACGCACTGAGGTCAACAGTGAATTCTCTGTAGGACAAATCGTTGCTGAAGATGCTTAGTCTGGCGTCCTTATTGCCGGAGGTGGAGTTATCGACTGCGAAAACAAGAGAGGCACTAGCGCCCGGTGCAATCGATTGACCTGCGGTGAAGTTGTTGACGATTGTGAAGCCTGAGCCGGTGATGGTTGCAGGCTGCATCACCAATGGTCCTGTTCCATCGTTCCTGATTGTAAGGGTCCGGTTTGCCAGAGTCTGGCCTTGGGGAACAGTGCCGAACCCAGCCACTCCGGGGCTACTTTTGATTTCGATACCGGAATCGAACAGCTTCAGTTTGGGTGGAATGATAACAGTGCCGAACAGCGCGAAGTTGTACGGGTTCTCGTCTTGGTCGTTACTCGCGAAAGAAAGCGTTCCAGTGACATCACCGAGAGTCGAGGTATTCATCCAGACAGCTAAATACGCGGACGTACCCGGCTCAACGATCTGACCGGTGAAGAAGTTCGAACTCAGCAGAAAACCACTACCTGATGGAGAAGTAATTGTTGCAGGCTGAAGGATCAGTCTCCCGGCACCCGTATTTCGGACTTCAATTGTGCGATAGGAATAGTAATCGAGGCCGGCAAAGCCAAAATTGGCAGTACCGACATTATCTGCTATTTCAGCCGTTCCTAATCGAACCTCGATTTCTGGTGGATTAACCACAGATGCTTGCAATGAGAAGTTGTAAGGAGTGTTGTCCGGATCATTACTCGCAAAGCTCAACTCAGCGACTCGGTCGATGACTTGCGAGGTATCGAGAGAAACGGAGATGGTTGTGGAAGCTCCAGGCAACAGTGATTGCCCTGCCGTAAAGTTGCTGGTAATCGCAAAGCCGGATCCAGAAGTGATTGTTGCTGGCTGCAACACTAATGGGTTCGAGCCTGTATTCGTTACAGTCAAGACTCTAGTCACTGCGGGAGTGTTAACGAACACGGTCCCCCAGTCAACTAAACCCGTATTGTCGGGAACTAACTCGGTACCAACAGAGACGCTTGCATTCGGAGGGGGTGACGCTCCGAAGTTTTGGTTGGTGACGCTTTCTCCGGACGACATGTTGACGGGTCTGGGGGCGTTGCCGTTAGGAGCGGTCTGTACCCAACCTTGTGGCAGGATGGGTTTTACGTGGTAGGTCGAAGGAGCCAAAGCGAGAAACTGGTAAGAGCCGTCGCTTTGAGTAGTAACTAACTCTTCCGCAGGAACAGCTGAAGTGAGTTCAATAGACCAGGAATCGATTGTTCCCGTATTCCCTGCTACTGTGTCTACTACTTCTAAAGTCCATGTACCGTCCCCGCGCAGGCCGTTGAGATTTCCAAGCGAATCGACAGGACGGAATGAACCAGTGAATGGTGCACTTGCTCCATTGAGCAGGCCAGCCGCCGAGTCATCAAACAAGGTGTTGTTGAAATTGGCTCCGGCGCCTCCCGACCGATTGGCCAACTGAATTCTTGTACCTTGAGGACTAATGAGTGAAACGACTAAATCGCTGAGGCGTGGATGAGTGATATTCAGTCGAATATTCACGTCATTGATTGTTGTGATTGGTCCAGGGATTCTGATCTTAGAAGTAGTCGATGTCTGATCCGCGATGGTAGTGGCAGAAGTGCTACCAAAAGTTTGGGTTACCGAGGACGGACCATCTTGAACACCATTATTGTTGCGGTCGAGCAAAACCGGGACGCCGGGAACGCCCAGCTCACCCGGATCTTCAACGCCATTTGAGTTCAGGTCACTGAAGATTCTACCACTGACGCCGTTACCAGCATTAACGATGGCCCAAGGTTCATTGCCGATACGTTGGTCTGAGTATCTCAAGTAGAGAGTATTGCCAGTCGCTTCTAAAGGCATGCCTAACAGTTGAGGAAGCCCAGAAATCTGGGTCACAAGATTCGACGTGATATCCGAAGCCCACAGCGTTCCATACGCACCGGCAAAGTAGATGATGTTGCCAACAGCAACGTAGTCGGAAGAACCGAACCTTAAGTCACCGGAGAATTGATTAACTTGCTTGGTACCGATCGCGGTACCGTCTGTTTTCCATAGACCTGCCGAGGTATTGGAAGCATCAGGGAAGACTGCAACGAAGTAGGCTTCGCCATTCAGGATGATTGGCTTGCCAAAGAACGTGTTGAGAGCCCCTTGCCAAAAATCGCGAACGAGCTGGGTACCGGCTGGCGTGCCATCGGATTTCCACAGTTCGCGGCCGCTCACTGGGCTAGACGCCGTAAAGATCAGTGTTCCGTTCAAGTTGGTCAGGAACTGTGGCTCTGATGACGTTGCGCCTGGGTTGATATCAGCGAGAATGGACGTTCCGGCTTCAGTACCATCCGACTTCCAGAGTTCTGTACCAGTTGTGGCCGTGTAGTTGGTGAAATACAAAAGGTTTCCAGCGGCAGTAAGTGTGCGCCGCACAAACGAAGGAGGGCCGGGAGCGACATCCTTAACGAGCACCGTACCGCTTGCCGTGCCGTTCGACTTCCACAACTTTGGATTGTTTGCATCATCGCTGGCGAAGAAATAAAGCGTTCCATCAACGGCTGTGAGATATGAAGGGGTTGAACTGTTATTGACGTTGACGTTGGCGTATCCGTTCCACTGCGTGGTAGACCCTGGAAAGATATCCTTTACCATGACCGTTCCAGTGGTGGTCCCGTCCGACTTCCACAACTCGGTCCCGTTAACTCCATCATCAGCATTGAAGTACAGCGTGCCATTCATGTCAGTTAATGAAAAAGGGATCCAGCTGTGAGTGTTCGGGAATGTTTTGAGCAGGACCGTGCCGGAAGCCGTTCCGTCACTTTTCCAAAGTTCTTTCGTTGCAACATACGCAGTGGTAAAATAGTAATTAGACCCAGACTTGGTGATTTCCTTAATGCTTGGGAGACCATTGGGAATTAACGACGGGATGCTGGCAAATAGTTCAGTAGACGCCCCTGCCATTTTGAATAAGTCGGTTCCTGATCCTGCTTGACTTGGCAATTGAATGAAAAGGCCACCGTCGTTTGCTTTTTCGAAGTAAGTTCCGCCAGAGTTAGATAGCTGAAGCTTTTGAAGAGAAATCGTCCCTGTTGACGTTCCATCAGATTTGAAGAGCTGTAAGCCTGATGCCGAATCGGCGACGAAAAGCAGTTTGTTGCCGAAAGCGGTTAAGGACCTAGGGCGTGAACCGACCCCACTAAGCAAGAGGGTAACGACCTTGGTTGTTCCTGCTGCGGAACCATCAGACTTCCAAAGCTCGACCCCTTCTGCACCATTACTAGCTGCGAAGTAGAGTGTGCCGCCAACCGCCTGAATCATACCGGTGTAGGCCGGGGAATAACCGGGACGAGGCAGCTGAGCCGAAGACAGAAGTACAGTTCCCGAAGTCGTACCGTCTGACTTCCAAAGTCCGCTGGTATCGCTGAAATAGAGAACGCCATTGTTATTAATAAAATTTGCTGGAAAGGTGAAATCATTTCCTGGTGAAAGATCTTTAACGCGGACGGTTCCTCCGAAGGTGCCGTTAGACTTCCAAAGCTCAGAGCCAGATCCTGGGAAAGAGACGCTGAAGAAAACTGTTCCATTAACTTCGGTTAAGTTCTTGGGGTATGAACCGACCTTGAAACTGGTGGCAATGTTTCGAACGACGACAGTGCCGGCGACAGTCCCGTTTGTCTTCCAAAGCTCGGGCCCGTTTGATCCATCGTCTTGGACGAAAAAGAGTGTGCCGCCGACTGCCAACAAGCTTTCGGGACCGGGATCGTAGTTGCGAGGTGAAACATCACGGAGCATTGTTGTTCCGGCTGCGGTGCCGTCGGAAATCCATAGTTCACGGCCGAGATTAGAAAGGGCGGAGAAGGCCAGTCGACCGTTGAATGCGGTCAACGACTTAGGATCGGAAAAAGCGCCGCCTGATTGAACGTCCTTAACCAAAACTGTTCCGGCGGAGGTTCCGTTTGACTTCCATATCTCCCGGCCAGTTAGTCGGTCGTTGGCCACAAAGTACAAGACGCCATTGACGTTAGTCAGATATTCTGGATCAGAGCTTGGCGATCCTGTTGCGATGTTGGAAACCATGACGGTTCCTGTGGTGGTTCCATCTGTCTTCCATAATTCGCGGCCGTTAATGCCGTCGTCAGCAGTGAAGTAGAGTGAACCTCCCGAGATGACCAGTTTTTGCGGCGACGAGCTGTTCATTCCTGCAGCGATGTTCTTGAAGAGTGATGTCCCTTCCGGGGTTCCGTCGGTACGCCACAACTCGACACCTGTTTCGCCGGTCATATTGGCGAAGTAAGTGAAGCCATTGAATGGGACAAACTCGGTTGGTGCACCGAAGCCATCGATGTTGAAATCTTTCACAAGAACAGGTTCGACGGACAGCAGGGCTCGGTTTTCGAGGGAGATGGTTTGCTCGAAGGCGAGGGCTTGGCGCTGGGCTTGTCGGGGGGATGGGCCGAGGCAGAGTTGGGTGACGAAGCTGCGCAAGCGTTGCAAGCAGAAGCTGGGTGACATAACAGACAATTCCTATTGGACTGAACCGCGTGACAACGGATTGCTTAAGAAACAATAAACTCAATCGATCGAATGGTATTGACTAAACAATGACCACTAATGGTATGCGTTTTGGGAAGGCGAAGACACCGGCGTTTCTGTTAATTTTTGTTCCTCTGAAATCATTCATAAAAACTTTCACAACTTTCTTTTGGTTGAATGCGAAACGTCATTTTGGGTGGAACTACCGCAGAGTCTGATGCGAACAACTCCAAAATGGACGCGCCGGAGCGCTGGCAACTTGCCTTGGCTGGTGGTGAGGCAAGCCAATAAAGTTCATAGAGCTGAATCCTCAGAAGAACTCGGGCGATCAACAAAACGGAGGTTGGGCAACCTTCGTTTAACGGGACTGTGATGAAAACAGTCCCCTCACCCTATCTGGAGGGGTTGCGCGAGAATTGTTTATCAGCTGCGGGAGTGCGGCCGGGATGAGAGTTGAGGGGCGGAGTTGCTCGATCGATATGGGGGTCGGCGGGGGCGAAGAGGGGGATGAGAGAAAGCGACTGTTTACGCAGTCGATTCGCTAGGAACGGGGGTATTGGGTGGTGAGGGGGGTTAGCCTTTGCGGATGAAGTTGGCGGCGTAGGTGCGGACTTTGGTGCCGTTTAGGACGTGGAAATGTCTGAGTTGCTGGATCTTCTCTTGGCTGAAGCGGGCAAGGGGGATGTGGACGAGTTTCTTTTTGTATTT
>JAIXVG010000472.1 GCA_027483145.1 Planctomyces sp. | reverse complement strand
AGAACTCGACTTGCCATTTCCGAGGCTGTGCCCAAAAGGATCTACCATGAACGATTTGACGGGACTTGGCGCTTGATTGATCGCTTTAGTACAGTCGATTTCTAGTTCGATTCAACCGGAAACGAATTGTGCCACTCCTGGATTTCTTTACCATGCACCGCATTTTTATGGTTATCACGCTTGCTCTTGTCAGCCTCCCTTCCCTGGCAGACGACCCGGAAGACCCCAAAGAGCTTGATCCGGGCATCAAGCGTGCGGAAGCCGAGTTCGAGCGGGAGCGCGCTGCTGCATGACAAAATCCATGCGATGGCAATGAAGAAAGCTACCGACAAACGGCTAAAGGCCTATCAGGACCGGCTGACGTATCACACCAAAAACGGCGACTTTGATAAAGCGAGCGCCGTGAAGGGAGCAATCGCCGAATTCGAGAAGACCGCAGATGGTCCCGTTCGACCAAAGGTTACTACCGTCAAGTTTGATGGGCATGAATATGCCCTCATCAAGGATCAAGTCACCTGGCATGTCGCCAAACAGCGATGCGAAGAAATGGGCGGGTATCTGTGCGTGTTGAAGAATGCCGAAGAAGATCGGTTCATCTGCAGTCTTGTCGGCACAGTGAGCGCCTGGGTCGGATGCACGGATGAGGCTGAAGAGGGGGAGTGGAAATGGGTCAAGCAGTCAACCTATTTCCCCAAAACCGCCAATATCGATGGGAATGGCGGGGTTTCGCACTGCCTGACACGACACGAAAATGGCTGGCACGACGGAACCGCAGGCGAACGATTCTTTTACGTCTGCGAGTGGGATAACTAAAAAGCTGAGAACGAAGAACTGGGCGTTGTAGCGGAACGATGATGGAGCAGTTCGCGATGCCTCAAAAGCAACGATTGCTTGATGGTCCTTATTGAGGCCCACGTAGTCTGTCGCAGACACGCCAGGTGTATTGCGTCTACAGAAATGACCCTTTTGGGGCGTTAGTCAAGAATCGCTTTGGTTTTCTCCCAGGGGCAGGGGGCCAACGTCAGATGTTCCTCCCTGCTTCTGCGGGGCCTGATACCTTTTGCCATGTCATCAACTGTCGCAAGAACCAACACGCTTGTCGCGCGGTGTGACGGTTCCCGAAAGCTACCGCGACGAAAGCGATTGATTCGCTGCTTATTCAAGCTCCGTTTCTGGGAACAGCGTTTGCTCTCGTCAAAGTGATCACAGCCAGGCAAGTTGGCCTTCGGCTAAAGAATCGCGATCTGTCTGTCAACACACGGCATGAGTTGAAGGCATCCAGAGGTAGTTATGGAATTCAAAACAGGACAAAACCGATCGAAGGGCGTTCAAAGAAGTGAGCGCGGATTTACGTTGATCGAACTTCTGGTGGTCATTGCGATTATCGCTGTCTTGATTGCTCTCCTATTGCCTGCGGTTCAGCAAGCCCGCGAAGCGGCTCGTCGCACTCAATGCAAAAACAATCTGAAGCAGTTTGGTCTCGCTCTGCATAACTACTTGGATACCTATACTGCACTCCCCCCCAGCTTCTGCTTTTCGACTGCCGGATCATGGTCGGTACACGGACGTGTTTTGCCCTACATGGAACAGGCCAGTGCCTTTAACCAGGTTCGGCTCGATCTCGATTGGACACATCCCTTGAACCAAGCCTCAGGGGTAGCCCAGCTACAGGTACCCAGCTATGTCTGCCCGTCTGACCCCAATAGCGATCGCATGCATGACGCCGGGCCTGGCGAAGGTTTGATTCGGCCCACCAACTATGGTGTCAATTTTGGAACGTGGAAAGTGTACGATCCCGTAACCAATACCGGCGGCGATGGAGCTTTCTTCCCCAATAGCAAATCTCGCCCGGGTGACTTCACCGACGGGATGACCAATACGTTGCTGACGGCCGAAGTGAAGACGTATCAGTCCTATTTCCGAAACACAGCCGATCCAGGTGCGACGCCCCCATCGTCGGTCGGTTTCGTGACAAGCCTTAGCGGAGAGGCCAAGTATGGTCCAACCTTGGATGAGAACAAAGGACATACGGAATGGTGCGACGGGCCGGTCCATCAAAGCGGGTTTACCACGACGTTCGTTCCCAATACCAAAGTCCCCTATGTCGACGCGGGTCGAACTTACGACGTCGACTTCAATTCACGGTATGAAGGGACGAGTTTGACGCAGATCACTTACGCTGCGATCACGTCTCGTAGTTTCCACACCGGCATTGTAAACGTGGGCCTCGCAGATGGCTCAACACGCACTGTAAGCGAAAACATCGATCCTTCAATATGGCGAGCACTTGGGACGCGTGCTGGCGGGGAGGTTCCAGGGGAGTATTAGGGTGATTCGGTCGACGGCTGGGCAGTAGAACTACCTGTTCGCGGCCGCGCCGGCTCGTATAGAATTGGATCAGAAACCGTAATGCACTGGCGGTTTCAGCCTCGGTCTAATTGTGAACCTCGTCGACCAACCGGCCCTTATCAAGGTGCAACACGCGGTCAGCACGGCTGGCCGCGCGGGGGTCGTGGGTCACCATCACAATCGTTTTGTTGAGGCTGGTCTTCAACTCGACAAGCAGCGCCAGAATCTCCTCGGCCGATTTCGAATCAAGGTCCCCGGTCGGTTCATCCGCCACAATCAGGGCCGGGTCAGTCACAATCGCTCGGGCGATCCCCACGCGCTGCTGCTGTCCCCCCGACAACTGGCCCGGCCGGTGATGCACACGATCGCTCAGGCCCACAATCTCTAGTGCAGTCAAAACTTGCCGCTTGCGCTCAGCTGCTGACAACGGCAATAGCAATAGCGGCAGCTCGACGTTGCGGAATGCACTGAGCACGGGCAGCAAATGATAGAACTGAAAAATGAACCCCAGATTGCGGGTTCGCCACGAAGCAAGCTGGCCTTCGCTCATTTGCGAAATGCGCGACCCCTTGACCTGAATCAATCCGCTATCTGGAACATCCAGACCGGCAATCAGGTTCAGCAGCGTTGTCTTTCCCGAACCCGATGGCCCCATTAGCGCCAAAAACTCAGCCTCTGGAACACGCAAGGTCAACTCATCCAAGACATGGACCCGTTCTGTTCCGCGTTTAAACGACTTCGAGATGCTATCAACTTGCACGCAGATCGAACGCGAAGCCTCTGGAGTGGTCTGTCGAGAAGGGCTGACCGTGGACATGTGCAACCTGCGGCTTGGGAAAAAGTTCTAAAGGTCGAAAGTTTGGCGTGATTGTTGATTAGTCGACGGTAAAGCAAACGCCAGCAGGTACCAATCAGCTAAGGAGTAGTTGGCTCAGGTTCCGATTCGGAAGCCTTGGTCCCTTCCTTGGCCAGTTTGCTATCAGCCGAATAGAATGTAACCACCGCACCCATTTCAGGCTTGAGGTAAACCCCCTCTTCGTCGGCCGGGATCACAATATCAACTCGCACAGGGATGGCTGCTTTCGCGCGGTCTGCAATCGGCATCAGCCGCGAGACATGCCCTTCATAGGCCCGCTTTGGAAAAGCTTCCGTTCGAATCGTACAGGGCTGGCCTACGGCCACTTTCGAAATGTCAGTTTCGTTAATGTCGAGGGTGACTTCCATCCGCCCCAGGTCAGCCATTTCGCACAGGCTAAATGACCCGTTGAACGCACCTGGGTTAATAAAGTTCCCCAGCTCGGCATTCTTCTTCAGGATGGTCCCAGTGACCGGGGCCGGGATAATACAGTTGTCTAGTCGACGACGCGTGCGAGCCAAATCGGCTTCTGCCTGGCGAAGTTCTGCCGCTGCCTGTCGTTTGCGTTCGGTACGAGGGCCTTCCTCTGCCAGCCGCACCCCTGCCTGTAACCGTTCCACCCGTTTCTTCAGCGCAAGGTAGCTCGACTCAGATTCTTCGAAGTCTTGCTGGGTGATGACCTTGGCGTTTCGCAAATCTCGTTTTCTTTCGAATGTATTCTCGGCCTGCTTCAGATTTTCCTCAGATTCGGCCAGCTCGGCTTTAGTCTGCCGAATTTCGTCAGGACGATTTCCTTCTTGAACTTCGAGCAACTTCGACTGAGCCAGCTCGACCGTTGCCATCGACCGATCGTACTCCGCCTGAATCTCGGTTCGGTCCAGTCGAGCCAGAACGTAGCCCGCTTCGACCTTCATCCCTTCTTGAAAGTTCAGCTCGACAATCCGGCCCCCAACTTCCGGGCTGACCAATATTTGTTGCTTCGGAACAATGTATCCTTTCGCCTCCAGGACGATCCCCGATCCGTCACCAACAGATGGGCTTGCCCCGTCCCCTATACCCCCGGCAGTCGCTGTGGTTGAAGCAGCCACAGCCGTTTGCTTGGCTGCCGAGGTAGTGGCTGGAGCGTTGCGGTAAACAGCCAGATAAACGGTCGCAGCGCAAGAAAGAACACACAAGATCCACGGGACAATTGGCCGGGTTCGCTGTGCTCCGGTAATGCTGGGTGACAGGCGGAGCGATTCGACCCGTTCCTTTAAATTGCGTGCAGAAGAATTGCTCTCAGTCAGCGAGTTCGTGGCTTGAGCCATAGGTTCAATTCAATCTTTGTTCAGAATCTGGTTGGCAAATGCCTGAAGTGCGAATCGAACGGTAAGTGAAGTACCGTCGATTTAGCTCCCAGACATTAGACCTGAACCAGTGGCTTGGGGCCACTACTTCGATCTAAGTAGTTCAACACCAACATCGACCGGAAAGCACCGCGATTGACCAATTGTTTCGATTCAAGCCGAAATGACGAGACCCGAACGGTTCGCTGGTGGCCAAAAACGCAAAAGCTGGCCGAATGACGATTGCTTTGACCCTCCCCAGCAGCTCGTCCGCAACCGAAACACTTCTGGCTAGGAGGGCTGACGTATTCGATCGTAAGTGATTTGTTGGATATTGGTTACGGATGTCAGTCCGGGCGAGGGACCCGCCCGGGAGCCGTCCGTTCGAACGATCCTTGCTTTACCGGTGGCACTTTGCCACTGAGGTTAGTTGCCTGAAAGAGGCGTAAGGTTTCTCCCACCGGTCCAGACTTGCCGCTCATGGGGGTTTTTACGGTGTCGCGACCGTTGTGGAACTGATAATCGGCAGGGCCGTTGGACTTCGAAATGGTGGAAAAACAGTTGCAATCGGTACGGGCTGAAAACTCGACGATAACCAAGCCAGTCTACCTAAAGAACCCCACTTTAGCTCGATCAAGGCATTCGCAGGGAAGCAACAGGCGTCAAGGTCGCATGCAGTTTAACTAACACGAATGAGCTGAATTCTTGACGAGCCAAAATGACGTAAGTTGTTGAAAAAATTAGCAGTTCGAGAGATTCAAGGGTTCCTGATTATTCCGCCGATGAACCCATCCAGACCGGCAGCGGAGATGAGTTTTGACGGGTCACGATGACCCGAATAGCCCGCAGCAGACGCCGGTAGCTGACCAGTGTGCCGCGGTGCTGCGGCGATAGGCCGACGGAGTGGCCGACTTCCTCGTTGGAGACGGGGCGGCCGAGAGGAAACAACCGACAGCGAAGATGCGGCGTGCGTCGCGGGGTGTTCCCACACGGCGCCAAAACGATGGGACCACCCTGGATGTTCGCGGTCGGGACACGTGTCTCGGGGTTGGACGACCCCGGTTCGAGATTCCCAAGGGAAGGAGACTTTCAGTCATGAGATGGATGAAGATCTGTGGTGCCCTGCTCGCCACCCTCAGTATGACCAGCCTTGCTCAGGCCGGTCTGTTGGGACATGGTTTGCTGGGTAAGCACTGCGGTGACGCCAAGAGCTGTGGTTGTGCTGCTACCAGCCAGCCAGCATGCTGCAAGCCCGTCATCGTTAAGCCATGTTGCCCGAACGTTTACACTTATCAGCGTAAATGCTCGGACATTAAGCCCCCCTGCTGCGATAGCTGCTGCCCATCCAAGGGTTGTGGTCCTACCGCATGCGCCCCAGCTTGTGCTGCTCCTGCTGCTTGCGGCCCAGCCGCTGCTCCAGCTTGTGCCGCTCCAAGCGCTTGTGCACCAGCCGCCTGTGCCCCAGCCGTTTGTGCTGCTCCTGGCCTGGCTGCTAATGCCGCAAATTGCCTTGCTAACCTGAGCCCAACTTGCTGTGCACCAGCCGCTAAGACTTGTGCTCCAGCTTGTGCCGCTCCTGCTGCATGTGGTCCTGCCGCCAATGGCTGTGGTCCTGCTGCTGCAACCTGTGCTGCTCCAGCCGCTTGTGCTCCTGCCTGTGCAGCTCCTGCTGCCTGTGCACCAGCCTGTGCTGCTCCTGCTGCATGTGCTCCAGCTTGTGCCGCTCCAGCCGCTTGTGCTCCTGCTGCAGCCACCTGTGCTGCTCCATGTGCTAAGCCATGCAACCTGTTCGGTGGTTTGGGTTCATGTGCACCAGCTTGTGCTGCTCCTGCTGCTTGCGGTCCTGCCGCTGCAACATGTGCTGCTCCTTGTGCACCAGCTCCAACCGCTTGCACTCCAGAAGTGAAGTGCTGTGCCGATCCTTGCGAAGTTGCTAAGTTGATCTACACCTCGCAGACCGCTTGCTACGCCAAGGACCGTCGCCGTGCAATTCACCGCTTGGGCGACAAGTATGATTGCGTCTGCAATCCCGAAATCATGTGCGCCTTCATCTATGCTCTCAATGACTGTGATGAACGCGTTCGCCGCAAGGCCGCCGATGAAATTGGTGATCAGATCCGTAAGAACAAGTGCTGCTGCTCGCCAGAAACGGTGGCTGCTTTGACTGCTGCCCTCGGTGATTGCGACAAGGGTGTTGTTCGTCAGGCTAAACAAGCTCTCGAACTCTGTGGTTACGAAGTGGTCGACGGCTGCTGCAATCCATGCACCGCCACCGCTTGTGCTACCGGTTCAGCTTGTGCACCTGCCGCTGCTCCTGCAGCCGCTCCAGCAATGAGCCCAGCTCCTGCTGTTGAACAAGCTCCGGCCCCAGTTCCACCTGCTGCCAAGCGAATCAAGCGTGGCCAGATCAACGAACTGTTCGGCCTCTTGGACTAGTTCATCAGGGGTGCTGCCCCGATTACGATCGCTTGACATGAAGGCCTCGGCCTTCTGATCAAGTCACAACCTGAATCGCGGTTTCTTGAGCAATCAAGGAACCGCGATTCTTGCATTTGATAAGGATACACGTTCGAGGAACGGGTCATTCTTGTATTGCCACAGCGACAATTCTGAAGATGGCATCTGGCAGAACATCTCCAGCTTCAGCGTTTCGTTAAACCTTCCTTGGGAAGATCACTTGCTAACGCTGCGGGCGACGACCAGATACCTAAGCGCCACGCATCCGACCACCACCAAATGATGAAGCTCGCGATCGCATCCCCTGTTCCTAGCCCGAAACGTCAGTGAGAGGCCTGTTCGCAAGAGCCTTTTACCTCGAAATCACCTGCCCCAGCAATCTTCCCCGCAGCATGCTTCGACGGAGAACGGATGCAACGAAGCTTGCCCAGCCGTGAGCCAGCGTTCACGCTTCTCACACCGCCGCCGCACTAGCTCGGATTATTCATGCCGGGTGCCGCTGCTGGCTTGCCCAGCCGTGAGTCTCGGCTGACGACTCTCAGATGCTCCAATCATCTGCCGGTTGAGCAAATGATGATACGTTCACAAGTACAAAAACCCCAAGAAACCAATCAACCGGAGGGCGTTAGCCACGGTTTCAGATCTGCAAACACAACCGGACGCTAACGCGTTCCGGCTCATATTGTGAGAACAACCATGACTGGCGCCATCCGCTCTCGACGACAACACAGTGTGTCTCAAGCTGTTGAAATGTAAGGCTAGAGTAATGTGAGGCTTCTGTCGAATTCCCCTGACCGGTGAATCAATTGCACTAGTTCTCGCGCTTCCGGTCGCGGGCTTTGGTCACCAGCGGTTCCAGTTCCTGGTTTCCCGAGTACAGTTCGATGATGCTGTCCCAGATCGTCCTTGCTTCAAGCTTGTTACCATCTGCTAGCAGTCGGTCTGCTTTGTCGAGCGAGTCATTCAGAATTTGAACGCGGTCGACTTTATCGCCACCTGAAGCTTTGATTCGGGCGATTTGCTT
>JAIXVG010000370.1 GCA_027483145.1 Planctomyces sp. | reverse complement strand
GTAAGTGACTGCGGCCATTAACTCTGCGGTCACCGTGGCCACCGCAAAAACGAAGATCAGGAACTCAGTATCGTGTGTGACATGCATCGGCAGGCAAACTGCTAGTTGAAGTACTAGGCCAAGACAAAGATCACAGCCCATGCGAACATCACTTCCAACTCAGCATCACCCCTTGCGATCGCGGCGGCTCGTCCGCCGCAGGCAAACCGGTGCGTTTACCATCATCGAACTGCTGGTCGCCATCGGCATCATTCTCTTTTTGGTCTCCCTCACCTTCGTCGGCGCCACCAACGCCCTCGGCCTCTCCAAAGCAGCCTCCACCCGCGCCACCATCCTCAAAGTCGACAACGCCCTGCGAATCAAATTCGACTCGGTCATAAAGCGAGCGGAAAAGATTGAAAAAAACCGCCTTGAACGCATGCGTCTCGTTGCCGAAGCCAACAGCAAAGCAGCGATTGCATTTTCATTTTCTCCCAATACGACACTTGGTTCTCTTTTCAACGATGATGCCACAAGATCAGTGATCATCACCATGCACCTGATGCGTAAAACGGTCCCCCAGTCGTTTCATCCATATGAAGTTGGACCGACCAATCCCATCACAACTTCGGCTGGGTCCAATTACCAATCGGCTAACCACAAGGAGCGAACAGAGTCAGCAGCGATTCTCTACCACCTACTCGTTGGCAGCACAGGGGAGAATACAGATTCTGAATCGCCTACCTTTAGCTCAGCGGAGATTAAGGACACAGATGGTGATGGTCTGCTAGAGATCGTCGACGGCTGGGGCGAGCCGCTCCGGTTTTATCGTTGGCCAACTCGTGCGTTACGTCCGACTCGACCATCAATTGCAAACATTTTTGACCCAACAGATATCAGCCTGCACCCAGAATTCGCCAGGGTCATTTATGGTAATCTACGAGACCTAAAGACTCTCAACAGTTCGCCACTGGACCCCACGTCAGGTCTTCTTCAATGGACGACTTCTGTTACGTCGGTCTCTGATCAAAACAATCGCCTGCAGGCCATCGAAGCGCTGTTCGCCACTCCACAAACATTTAGCCAATTTGTGGTGATGTCAGCAGGAAACGATAAAACGTTGGGGTTTAAGGAACCTTTTGAAGGTTACAGCTTGGCTCCGTCCGATACCGCACCTTTAGGTTATCTTTGCTCGCCCGATTGCGATGTAAACATCCCGGCTAGTAAAGCCTCTGCACTGGATGCAGCGCAAGACAACCTGACGAACTACAACATTCGCCGCTAGGCGCTTGAGAAGGAGTCGAGAAGTGCTTTCAATCACCATGCCAAATCGGCAACAGCTAAGGCAACAATCTGCCGGGTTTACTCTGGTCGAGTTGCTTGTCGTCATCAGCATTATGTTGATTTTGGCCGTGATGACGCTCGGCGCAATTAGCGTCTTGACTGATGGGGATGATGTCAGAGCAGCCTCTCGTCAGATCCAATCTGCTTTGGAGGGCGCCCGTGGCCGCGCTGCTTACGCGAAGGAGTCGCGCGGAATTCGTTTTGTAACTCGAACGGGGACAAACGATGACCGCCGCGTTGTATCAAGCATGATCTATGTTCGTCCTTCGCCCCCTGCTATTGAAGGCGAAGTTCGTTTGCAGCGTCGAGGTACGGAGACCCATCCAACTCTGCCTACAATTGTTTGTGACGCGGGGAGTTGTACCGATAGAACCCCGCCATACGTTTACGGCACTCGTTGGATTCAATATTACCGCCTAGGCTTGATGAGAGGAGTTATGCGGATCAAGCTCCCGAATACGCCAACTGGTACTTGGTATAGCGTTGTTGCCGAAGATCCCTACGATGACGATGGCAATCCGTTAACGCCTGCATTCACCGATGCAACTGTCAAAAGTATCGCCGAATCTGGCGGAAACTCTGTCCCGCTCAGATTACGCTTGCTGGAACCATACCAAGGCCCGCTAGTGGCTCCGTCATCGCCTGTTTCGGAACCGGACGCAACTGATCGGATGACCTACCGCCTAGAACTCGCCCCCTCCGAGGTTCCGAACGAAGTACCGATGCTTCTACCGAAGAACGTTGTCCTTCACTTAGATCGTTGCAGCGACACTCCTGACGGTCCGGCAACTGCACTTGATCGATCCAAGAATCTTGCAAACAGGCTCCCATCAGTCTGGAAACTTTTTAACACTAATCCGACCTATGGTTTCGACTACGTGTCTAATCTGGACATCATGTTCTCTCCGCGAGGCCCCGTAGTCGGCGATTCCGCGTCAGCAGGGATCATCCATCTCTATCTCTCTACGTTGAAAGATGCCGATCAAGATCATGCCGATTGGCTGGCTAACGCAGCAACGGCACCCGAGTACGGCATCCGCCCCAGCGACAATTACGAACGAGGTCAATCAGGCTACGTTACGGTCTACACGCGTACCGGAAGCATTTCGAGCCACCGAGTTAACGATGACTTAAGCGATCGCTTCAAGTTTGGCGAAATTGGTGAGGTCACCGGAAAGTGAAATCCCCTTTGCAACCACATACGTTACTGGTTCATCGTCATAAGGGTGTTACCCTAAGTGAGGTTCTCGTATCGATACTCATTATGAGTATCGGTGTCGTCTCGCTGATGTCACTATTCCCCATCTCAACTTTACGAGCCCTGCAGGCCACTAATCTCACTAATGCCACGATCCTGCGGTACAACTACGAAGGGCTTTCTGCCGCCGTTCCCGATCTGGGCGACGGAACTCGAGCCTGGAAGCCTGGCTTAACGGTGGTTCCCGGCTCGGTCATCGTCCCCACGAATCCTGCCATCCGTGAGGCATTTCCGCAGATCGTCATGTTTGCCTCAGCCAACGGCATAACTGGCGCTGCCGAGCCAAATTGGCTTGGAGCTGGGCCGTATAACGATGGCGGGGTCGTTTGGTCTCCACGTACCACGCCAATCTACGTAATCGATCCCTTGGGGACGTTCGATTTCGACTTCGACACGACTGGCCCTGAAGTTTCGCGAAGTTTGTTTGGAAACATTCGAAATGCAACAGGCGTAAATGCATCAATTGACTATTGCCCACGGCTAACTGGTTTGCGCGGCGATTTAGCAACCTCTCGGGATAATGCTCGCCGTCTTTGTACTCAGCCCGACAGTTGGGTGAGGTTAGATGAGTCATCCGGGGTGTCGGCATTCACTGCAAACACCGTCACATTGGCCGACCTCAATGAAGTTTATGGCAATGTCTATTCACCCACAGTTCCAATGCGACTTACGTTATTCGATGCAGACGGACGAGTAAGTCACACTCGAGAAGTTTCTATTCCTCCATCCGGTTCAACAGCAGCACAAATCCTTACTTGGACGGTTCCGCTCCCTGCTGGTTTCGTCCCCAGCCGAGTCCGCATCGATACCCAAGAACAACGTTATACTTTTCTCATTTCATGCCGTCGCGCAAACAGAACAGTGCAACGTGATGTAGTCGTCTTCTTTCGCCGCCAGTTCAACCCCCAAGATGAAATGCTCTACCCGGCCGTTTTTGCTCCAGGTCTCGATGCGGGCGATGACCGCCAGCCGGGATTTGCAGGACTAGACGACGACGGCGATGGCACTGTCGACAATGCGTCAGAACTCGGGATCCCGGGTTCTGACGATCAACCAATCAACTATGCCGTCGTGCGATACCGGCTTCCAGACGCCAGTGATCCTTCTCGGCCAGCACCGTTCCTCAAGGCTGGCTCGTTTGTTTGCGACTTTGCCAATCTCAGGTGGTATCGAATTTTGAAGATCAGCGACCCTGTAACCGCACCCGACACACTTCGTCCAAACAACTTTAGCCCCGTCTTCAGTTCGTTTGTCCAACTAACTCAAGATCCGCAACCTGAAGACCGCTTCGTCAGACTCACCTTGCAAGATACTGATGAAGATGGCGTCGACCAGATCATTGACTCGAACAGCACTGCCGCAATTCCCGTCGCCGCGCGCGGGGCGATGTTCCCCCGCAACGTCGTTGAAGTGTATCAGATTAGCCCGTTTTTCATCTCAAAAGTCGCTGCAGATTAGGAACGCAAGATGTTAAGCAGTCGACCAATTTCTGCCTGCGGCACGAGGCAAGGGTTCACCCTTGTTGAAATGCTGGTCGCTGTTGGCTTGGTTGTGTTGATGATGAGCCTCTTCGCCCAGGTCTTCCAGGTAGCGGGAGGTTCAGTCTCGACGCAGCGCGGCATTATGGAAAATGATCAGCGGGCCCGAACCGTTCAGCAAACAATCACCGGCGACCTCGATGCTCGCACATTTCGGTTGGTGGCCCCATTTGCTCCGGGAGAATCTTCCAGCACCGCCGAAGACCTGCAGGCCAATCGGTTTCAGGAACGTCGTGGCTACTTCTACATTTCGGAGAACCGTCCAGAGGACGACAGCGACGACGTTTTGCAATTGACGGTACAGCTTCCTTCGCCAACCAATTCTTCAAGGCCGACTACGGAAGCCGAGCAACGATACCTTGGCAAGTCGTCGCTCATTCGATTTAGCGGTGCATTCCCCGATAATCAGCCAGATCGAGACGATGTGCTGATCGGTAATGGTCTTGCTAGTGGAACTTGTGCCGAGATTTCTTACTTCCTTCGAAAAGGAAAGACCGGTCGCCCCGGTTCTCTTTACCGTCGTGTATTGCTTCTCCGAGATTCGACCGTACCTCAACCGACAGCGGCGGGTCAGAACTTATTGGCTGCGGCAACTGGCGCCTCGATTAACGGGTCGGCTATTGATTCCACCACGCGGTTCTACAATCTCTTTGATCACAGCGCCGTCCTTAATCCTACCTCTGGCTGTGCCGAGTTTATTGGACGATCCGAACTTGATAACACTGTTGCCACATCTTTAGGGTTACCCAGGCGCCGTTTTGGGCACCAACATCTAGACACATCGGGAACTGGGGGACGCCCAAGGGAGTTTGCAGAGGCCCCAGGTTCCACTAACACCTTTATCGGCCGATTCACCCTTGAAGAAATGTCAGTCCAGAATTTCCGCTACCCTCAGAATCTGGCAAACTTTAATCCAGATCCTGGCGGGACAGTAAATTTACAAGACCCAATGAATCTGGCGAACCCCGTCACATTCGACGCGACCACTGATGTGGTCAGGGAATTTCGTCAGGATCAGCCCAATCCCGCGTGGCGTTTTGGTAGCCGTCGCGGGGAAGACCTCCTCCTCTCCAACGTTCATGGCTTCGACATTAAAGTTTGGGATGAGACACTCACTCGTTTCGTCGATCTCGGTGGGGAATCAACAGGGTTGTTCACCCTGTCTAATCGCCTCAATCCCGAATATGGCCCGTCCACCTCGGCTGCAGAGAACCGAGTATTTGATACGTGGCAGCCTGCGGCCACTTTTGGAGTTATCGCTCCCCCCGCAACTGATGCCCAAAAATCACCACCATTCCGCAGTTTGCGTTTCCGCCCGGTCGATGCGACTAATAGCCCAGCAAACAACGTCTTGATTAGCTCAGCTACGCCTACCTTCTTTTGGCAACCCAACACAGCATGGGCTGTTGGGACCGTGACGTTTCCGACTCCTCCACGCGACCGTTTGGGGCACCCACACTACTTCGTCATCATCCCAAATCTTGATGGTTCCCCTACAGGCAGCACTGCTGCAGTCGAACCCGCTGGTTGGCCATCAACTGCAGGGGCAACCGTCACGGACGGTGGAGTCACCTGGCAATGCAAATCGAATTTCATGCCACTCAAGGCCATTCAAATCACTGTTCGTTTCCTTGACCCTTCGACTCAGCAGATGCGCACGTTGACTATCGTTCAATCTTTGGTCGACTAGCCCCAATACCAGCAAATCAGGGCCGTGGTTTACCCTCAAAAAAGCGATCTTGATTTTGAACCGGAGAAACTTCCATGCAGCCCCACTTAACAACATCAAAAAAGGGAACCGACCGGTCCGGCTCAACCCTGCTGATCGTCATGGTCCTTCTCGGGATGCCCTCCATCCTAGGGGTCGTCTTTTACACGTTTGCGGCTCAAGAAAAAGTGAGTGCCGAGTACTACGCCGATGCGGCCAAGGTCCCCAGCGAAGCTGTGGTCGATGTTGACGACTTAATGGATCATGCGTTGCGTCAGGTCATTGTCGGCCCTTACTTCCTGACCGAGAAGAATAGCGCCCTCTGGGGCAGCAGGCACTCGTTATTGCCCAATATGCTTGGTTTAGGAGATGGGGGGCGAGTGGGTGACCTCGATCCATATAACGGCGAAGGTCTCCGTACATCGTGGGATGCCAGCGGAAACATTGTCGTCGCTGCCTTCGACCGAAATGGCGATGGGACAATCGATCCAGCACAACCACTTTATAACGCCCTCGAATTCAACGATTCCCCCTCCGCTCCCAAGAACGCGATATCTGGCACTCCAACCGATTTCGAGCGGCAACTCCGGCAAAACTTCCCTCAGCCAGATGTCGACTACACAGCCCCCGACATTAACAATATCTTCTTGTCGTACGAAGGTTTTTTGCGCGATCCAGCCAGCGGGACAATCCACCGAGTGATCGTCCCATCGTTTCACCGTCCACAGTATTTGCGGCAGCCTGGCCCACTGGCCGGCCCCATGTCTAGTGGGGGGGGCTTTGGAACGAACTGGCACGATCGCCCCGAGACTGCATCACGAGTCATGCGCCCTCACCCCAGCCATAAATTCGTGAACGATGCAGGCACCATCTTGTCAGCCACGCGTTTCCTCACCGACGCGCAAGTCGCCGCTCGGCCAGATTGGGGCATGCTCCGCGGGTTTCCATTTCAGCCAATGGCCGATACCTACGATGTGGTAGCCCCGGCTTATCGAACCGGCCGCCAAGGGGTCTGGTCCGAAACGTTTACGCCAACCGGTGCCACACCGGCCTACGACTTCGATGTCGATAACGACTCTGATGGTATCCGGGATAGTGTTTGGATCGACCTCGATTTTCCACTTCAGCGAACCACCAATGGCGATGTTTTCGTCCCAATTTACTCGATCATGGTGAAGGACCTTGATGGACTCATCAACCTGAATGCGCACGGGAACCTGGCAGCCCTAACGCACGGTGGCCTACCGGTTGCTTCTGCGGCCGGAGTTCCATTTGGCTACGACGCGCTTATCGCTCTCCCGCCTGGCGGTGTCTTTCATAGCATTTCAAAGTCCAATCAGGGCTTAGGCCCAGCCGAGGTCAATCCAATCTGGGCACTCAACGCTCGTCCGACTGGCGATAGTCAGCCCTCGGTAGACAATACGCAGTATCAGTACTTCTTCGGAAACGCCCCGTCTTCCGCAAGCGGCCTTTCCATTAATGGTTGGAAAGAATCGGCCAACATGGATTGGTTCAGTTTGGTTGCCGGGCGACCAAGCATGTCATCTGCGTCTGCCATCAGTAACCTGGTATCCGGTCGCTACGGCGAGGCCGACTTACACCAAACCAACTTGGCCGCTCGCAGCCTTGCGGGAGCATTCGCCAGCCTGTTTCCACAACCCGGAAAATCAAAAGCTAAGGCGGTCCCCAACGCGTCCACAGACTTAACTTGGGACGATAATCAAGACGGAACCACGCGTCTTCCTGGCGAACTTGCTAACCCGTCATTCGGTCAACCACTCGATTTCACCGGGTTGGGGTCGATGTTGGATGCTGGCAATAACAAAGCAGTCCGTTTTGCTGCCGCAATCGGAAGAATGCGATTCGTTCAGTATCTCATGTACTCCAGCAGTCAGTTCGCTCCTTTCCCGGTCGCGTGGCGAAGCCTGCTTGGTGGTATCCTGATGCCCTCTTATCGCCAAACGGCGCTAGAAGACGATCCCTACGAGATGCCGTTCAACACCGCAACCGCTCCCCCGTTCGATGCCCCTTTCAGTATTAGCGACAACCTTTTCCTGCATTCGTCGCAAAGCGAAATTGACAGGCTCGCTGTCAGTTCACGTCTAGGAACGCTAGCCCGATTTAACTTTCAAAAGTCACAAAACTCCCGGGCAGAGGACATCAGAAAGCGCTTTTCCACAATCAGCAATGACCGCAAAGCTTTCAGCAATCCTCGAACGAGCGGGCTGAGAACTTGGGAATGGAATGTTGACGCACCATCTGGGACCCAACGGAAGTTTCCACCTGCGTTTGGAACGATTACCCGGT
>JAIXVG010000239.1 GCA_027483145.1 Planctomyces sp. | reverse complement strand
TGGGTCAAAAACAAACCAGGTTCCGTAGTTGAATCCATACGTGGTTGGGTAGAGGAGCGCTCTCCCGCCACCAGGGTCACGAACGCGATCTGAACTGGGATCGCTGGGGCAGGCATATCCGGGAATCTTTTTCCCGCTGATCGAAAGCTGATTGTCCCATGCGATGGTGGGGTCGACCAAGTTCTGCAAATTCGCTTGATCGAGGTACGGAAGAATGCGGCCATGAATTGACCAGGCACCATTGTTACCAGTGGTCGTTACCGAAACGTTAAGGCAGACTGCTGGCGGAACCATCTGAAATGTGTCGGCATAGTTGTGAATCGCCAGACCGATTTGCTTCAGGTTGTTTTTGCACTGAGTCCGCCGGGCCGCTTCGCGGGCTTGCTGGACTGCAGGAAGCAGTAGCGCGATCAGAATGGCGATGATTGCAATGACAACCAGCAGTTCGATCAGGGTAAAGCCTGGTGACGATACATGGGACGCAGGAAGTCGATTCGCGGGAGCCATGCTTGACTCAGTCTTTCTAACGCAGTGGGTGTAACAGCTTCTAACTTGGTGAGCTGATACACGTATTTGTACCGAGGCGGATTAAGCTCGATTGTGGGGTTCGGGTTGAGTGACCTGTGACGCACACGAGTAGGCAAACCTTGTGCCGGGAGTCCTGAGCGTTGGAATGAGGGCTTTCGAAGCATAATTGGATGCGGGCGACTGTCTGCACGGCAACACAGGTGTCGTTGCAACCGACAGCTGTGGAGCAAAAATCGACAGTACTTCCGCGGGGGGGGCTACGATAACAGCTATTTGCGCATTTTTGTGCGGGCGGCTATCGCGCCAGAATTTAGGGGAGTTTGATCGGGAAGGTGAGCCTTCGGTATCGCCGTTGAAAGAGGCGACAGCGGCAGGGGTTTGCGGCGAGGTGAAGAGAACTTCAGCGACGGCTACCGATCAATTTCGCCCATCATGATGTCGAGGCTGCCGAGGATGGCGGGGACGTCGGCAAGAAGAACGCCGCGACATAAATCGCCAAGGATGGCCAGGTTGCAGAACGAACTGCTTTTGACGCGAGCGCGGACCGGCTCGGGATCGCCGTCGCTGACGACGTAGAAGCCGGTTTGACCACGGGGGCATTCTGTTTCGAGATAGGCTTCGCCGACAGGCAGTTTTTGCGTCAGGCGATATGGCAAGCGGTGACCGCCCGTAGCCGATGGGTATCGGTCGAACGCTTGTTCCAGAATGCGGATCGACTCGACCACTTCCAGCATTCGCACGTAAAAGCGAGACCAGTTATCTCCCAGGACCACTCCATATGGTGCATCGCCAAACGGGGCAACAGGAATCTGGAACGTGTAGCCGTTGTACATGCTGGTGTAGATTGGCTCTCCGTCACGGCGGAGGTCGAAGTCGACGCCACTGCCGCGCAGGACCGGGCCGGTGCAGTTGTAGTTGATGGCTAATTCGGCAGGCAAAACACCGAGTGCCGCTGTTCGCTGCACAAAGATATGGTTGCGAGTGAGAAGGGCGTGATACTCGGCAATTCGTGGCCGAAACCAATCGAGGAACAGCCGGGCAGCAGTGATCCACGAGACAGGTTCCCCGGCAGTCCGGCCGGTGAGCATGGCCAAGCCTGGTGAGAGTGGAATCTCTTCTGGAAAATCGTGCGTCACGCCACCAATAGTGACATAGCTATAGGTAAGCCGCGCGCCGCAGACTTCTTCGAATAGATCGAGGATCAATTCTCGCTCGCGAAATGCGAACAAGAACGGGCTGAAGCTTCCCAGGTCGAGGCCGTAGGCCCCCATGCCAACCAGGTGACTGGCAATGCGGCCCAGTTCAGCGACGATCACGCGGATGACCTTGGCTCGCTCGGGGACTTCCATGCCCAGCAATTTTTCAACCGTTAGCGAGTACCCGAGGTTCATATTCATCCCGGCCAGATAGTCCATCCGGTCGGTGTAGGGAATCCACTGAGGAATGGAAAGATGCTCGCCAATTTTTTCGGCACAGCGGTGAAGATAGCCCAGATGAGGAGTGACTTCGTGGACGATCTCGCCATCTGTCTTGAGCAGCAGCCGCAAGACGCCGTGCGAGCTGGGGTGTTGCGGCCCCATGTTGATCAGCATTTCGTCGGTGCGCACATCGAACTCGATGTCCCGCGGGTCTTCGACGATGATGGGCATGCTCTCGGACCTTTGGTGACAGTAGCTGATTGGCGAAGTCTGTCGGGCAAGCAAACTAGTACGCGTATTGTTTGGAGCTGGTTTCAGGCGGCAATACGCTGATTTACAAGTAAGAATTTTGAAATTCTACTTGGCCTGAATTCCGGCATAGGTTTCAGGGAACGGGTAGTCCTTTCGCAAGGGGTGGCCGATCCAGTCGTCCGGGCAGAGGATGCGCCGCAAGTCGGGATGGCCTGCGAACATTACACCCGAGAGATCATAGGCTTCACGCTCGTGCCAGTTGGCCGCTTTCCACAAATCGGCAACCGACTGGACCACTGGAAGCTGTTCGTTGCCAGTCGCCTGGCCGCGCGGGAGTTGCAGCTTCATGACGATCCGATGCCGATGGACGAAGCTAAACAGATGGTAAACAACCCATAAACAAGGGGGAGGGGGATTCTTTTTCTTCAGGTCGGTTTCGAACTGATCAACCACGCACAGATTACATAAGGTGTCGAAGGCAAGGGCTGAGTCATTCTTCAGGAACTCTGCAACTTTTCTCCATTCGCCAGCGGCTACTTCCAGCCACGAGTCGGTCGGAAGTTGGTGGAGCGCAAAACTGACATCTGGCGCAAATGCAGCCTGCAGTTTTTGTGAGATAGCCTCTGGGGTTAAAGGCGATCGCGAAGTATCGGCCACTAGATCGATTCTCCCAACGCGACGGTGGAAGGGTAAGGCTTGGCCAGTGACTCTGAGTGCAGGTTGCGCTCGGGGTTAGCGCTACGCACCCATTCGAGGTCGCCTCGTTTCCAGAGGTAAGCAAAGCCAAGCAGCAACACGCCAAAGAAGACTGCCAGATCGGCAAAGCCTAACCAACCAAGTTGCAATGCTGATGCTGCGCTGATTGACCGCTCCAGATCGAGTGAACCGGCTGGCTCGCTGAGTAGATGCTCGCTTAAGGCAATCCGCGACTCGTCTGAAAGCCGCGTGTCTGCCAATTGCATCGTGGTGCCAAAGATGACTGCCCAAGGAAAGAAAAACACGACCTCCACTTCAAAGACGACAAACAGCAGGGCGATCACGTAGAACCGCAGGTCGAACTGAACATTGCTGGAACCGATCGCTTCTTCGCCGCACTCGTAGATAGAGGCTTTTTCGGCACCGGGTTTGGAAGGCCGGACCAAATAGCCAATGAGGAGTGGGGCGGACAGAAAGACAACCGTCCCGACAGCGAACGCAAGCAGGTGGGCCACTAAGTCAATCACGCGAACGCCTTATGGTTGTGGCCATTTCAATTTCAATGCCGTTCCAGCAGTGGCACTGTGAACTGCGCGGAGCGATGATTGCTTCGATTCATCTGTTGCCAAAGTGCTTGTTCCGGTGCATGAGGTGTAAACCATCGGGGCAACTTTTTGGCTGGTTGCTACGACCCATCCGCGTCTTCAGAAACGAGTTGCTGGTCGCGATCGAGGGGGCGTCGTTCCGAATAGTCAGTTGTAGCGGGGTGCCATGTCTGAACTCGCTCTTCGCCCAGGCTCCACGAGAGAAATGCTTCCTTACCTTCGACAACGCTGGGAAAATCGACCAGCCCTTGCGACGGATCGCGAAACTCAATTCCCAACTGATCAAGCTCGGCGACCAACTCCCCATACCGCTCGCTTTCGGCATCGAGAGTTTTTTGGATGTCGTCGATCTCTTCTTCGTAGGGGTCTGGAGTCGACTGCTGACGTTTCTTCTTCCGGCTACGACGAATTTCTTCGAGCTGGCGCTCGCGCTCACTTAACTCGCCGTGAAGCTGGACCACGTCTTTAACGATGGCCCGAACCAACGGCAGAGTGCGGTCCGCAGCAGAAACAGTATATAAACGCCTTTTGACGAGCTTTGCGGCCACGCATTAGTCCTTACTGTTCGTCAATCGATCTGAAGAAAAACAAAAACTACCGGGACGAATTGGTCTAGAAAAGTCGTCTGCTGGTTGCATTAAGCATGATGATTTCGCACGCCAATTTAATGATGATCTTGTCGATCGCCAGATGCATGACAGTCACAGCGTTGATTTACCGAATTTCCAGAAAAACCGACCCCCTTACCACAAATTGGGAAATCACGAATTATCTGGACACCCTCCCGGCAAGACCATTAAACCGTTTTCGAACGACATAGGAACATTGCGGCCACCGGAATTGAACTTGGTAGAAACATCGAATAGTCGTTCTAGCGTTCATTGCGCCCTTCTGTCGAGTCTGGACTGGCAAGTTCGGTTGGTTCTGGTTGCGAGTTTTTGCCCGGCTGGCGTGGTGACTCGGTTGGCGAAGACGATGCCTTCGCGACTGATTCGACTGGGAGCGTCTTGATTTCCGTTGCTCCGCTGGCGACTGGTGGGCTATAAGCGACCGGAGGTGTGGTTATGGCCGGACCTGTGGATTTAGCTTCCACGGGCGGTTTCTTGACTGGCTCGGGATCGACTGGAAAGGGACTCGGCTCACCCTTCACCC
>JAIXVG010000343.1 GCA_027483145.1 Planctomyces sp. | reverse complement strand
GCATTCAGGTGGCCCCGCAAACAATGGACCAACAAGGAACCCACGCCACTAGGCCAGGATTTCCTTAATCACCTTCCCGCCATCGACGATTTCAATTGGCCGATCACCAGGTGCCATCAATTCCTTGTCTGCCACAATACCCAAACAGTGGTAGACGGTGGTAAACAAATCCTCGGGGCCAACCGGGTTTTCCTCTGGCTCTGAAGCGGTTGAGTTCGATGAGCCGTAAATAAAGCCCTTCTTAACGCCACCCCCAGCCAGCACCGTGCTAAACACCTTTGGATAGTGATCGCGACCCGCGTTGGCATTAATCTTCGGCGTCCGGCCGAACTCAGACGAGACCATCACCAGAGTTTCGTCGAGCATCCCCTGACGCTCCAAGTCGGTAATCAGAGTGGCAAACGCCTTATCAAACTCAGGCATCTGACCGCGGAACCCTGCCACGATTCCGTTGTGCATGTCCCAACCGCCATATGTCAGGTTGACCAATCGCACCCCTGCCTGCACCAAGCGACGTGCCAGCAGCATCCGGGCACCAGCCGTTCCACGACCGTATTCATCGCGCAACTGAGCAGGTTCCTTTTCAATATCAAACGCTTCACGAGCTTGTGGCGAACTGATTAACGCATAGGCCCGCTCATAGAACGTATTCATCGCAGTCAGGTCGTCTGACTTTTCCTTCTGCGTGAAGTGAGCATTAACTGCTTCCAGGGCGTTCTTGCGAGTGGCAAACCGGGAATCATCAATCCCGTTAGGCAGGTTCAAATCCCTTACCCGGAAGCCACCCTGTGCCGGATCGGAACCAAGGCTGAACGGCGCAAACGCCGAGCTCAAGTAGCCACTCCCCGCGTATTCGTTGGGCATATTGGGAATGCAAACATATGGCGGCAGATTATGGCGCGGTCCCAGTTCGTGGCTGACCACCGAACCAATCGATGGAAACTGGAGGGCCGGGCTGGGGCGATAGCCCGTAAACATGTTGTGCGTGCCACGTTCGTGAGCCGCTTCACCATGAGTCATCGAACGAATGACGGTCAGCTTGTCCGCAATCGCTGCTGTTTGGACCAGCGTCTCACCAAAAACTTCCCCTTCAATCTTGGTCGCTACCTGCCGCATTTCGCCCCGATACTCGATCGGTGCATAAGGCTTCGGGTCGAACGACTCCTGATGGGCAATCCCCCCCGGCAGGAAGATGTGAATAATCGACTTGGCCGTCCCCTCGAAATTCTTGTAGTCCTTCAGGTCTGCTCGCGCTTCCCGCTGAGCCAGCAACTGAGGCAGCGTCAACGACGTTCCGGCCAGCATCCCGACAGACAGGAAACCGCGGCGGTTCAAACGCTGAAAATGCGAAGGGGTACAACTACGATGAGTCATGTTCGGCAACCTATTTGATCTAAACGGGGAGGGTAGATGGCGGGCAGGAGGGTTCTGGGCTGCTGTTCTCGGGCGAGCGGCCGAAACCAGCAAAGGCAACATTTGTATTCGGGAGGGTCGGCGGGCAGCCGATTACCAAGGCGGGAGCCAACTATGTCAACGATAGGCTACGGGTGTCGTATCGACGAAGTCAAGCGCGATCTTGCGGAATTTCAACTTGAAAACCCAACCAGGCAGTCCGGATTCCCGCCGAAATCACCAATAAAATTCGTAGTTCCCTCGCTAGCAGATTGACCAAAACCACCAGCGGGTTACTTCTTCGGAAGCGTATCCGCATAAGTTCTGATGAAATCCCTGCGGGAAAGGGGCTTCGAAAGGTCGACTTTCGCCCCTTCAAATCGAGGCTTCAGGCGTTTGCTGACACCCCATTCTGCCGGCTCGACCGACCCCGACTTATCGGCATCCAGACGCTTAAACGCCTGATCCCCTTCGTCGATGACCGCATCCGAAATGTCGGCGTCAGCCGAAGTCAGTCCTGCCGCTACCGCCGCCTGGCCCAATTCCGGGGTCGACTTCGTCACCTCTGTGCGAGTCCCAGCCTCGTCAGATGATGATGTAGCAGGCGATTCGCTAGCCGTAACTAACTGGCTCGTAGTACTTTGCGTTGCCCGGCGAATCTCGGCTGCCGTCAGAAACCCGTCCCTGTTTAAGTCTCTCAAGCGGAACTCCACAAATCGCTCGCGGGGGCACTCGTAAAGTCCAATTTGCCCATCCCCGTCACCGTCCGACTTCTGCCAATCCTCCGGCAAACCAACTCGCTCTGGCTTGGCTGCACCATTTCTGCTTTTGCTTGAAACCTCTTTCCCAGAAGCATTTGCGTTCGATTTATCGGCAGTCTTACGCCGACGATAACGAGGCTGCGTTCCCTCCGGATGCGTCGGTGCAGCCCGCTCAATCGCCGTCACCTCTTTCTCACCTCTTGGCCGTTTTTCCCCGCTCTCCTGAGGTGCTGTCACGTCGTCATTTCGATTGCGACGAGACCGCCGGGACTCCCCCTGCTCCGAACCCTGCATCCCGTTCTGATCAGCCCTCTCACCGTCCGGCCGGTTCGCTGCTGGCTCCCCTTCTTCCCGCATTGGGCCGCGACCCTCGCGCCACCTGCTCCGAAAGTTCTGCATGCTTTCTTCGAACCGCTCCCGAGTGATCCCCGGTTCCCCTTCCTCAATCAGCGACTCCAGCCGCTCGCGGAATCGATCAGGCAGATTCGCCAGCTCGGACCGCTCGATCACCCCGCTCCCATCCTGGTCGAGACCGTCAAACCCCCGAAACCCTCGGCCAGGCGGCTGCGCAAACCCTTCGCCACAACTAAGAAACAGTCCAATAGCTCCGAGTGACAACGCGACCCCGCTCAGCAATCGCCACATCGGATGAAATTGGTACATACGGGCCTCCAGCAACTCTCTGCAAAACATCGAAGTGAACCTGGCTCAACATCCATCGGCACCAATCCCGGCCAACAGCAACTTTCATCATCCACCCTCTTCAGCCAGCCAAACCGCTCAGCCCCTCTGCCCCACATTGTTTCAACGCCCCGGTTGCATCGCCCACAACGAGAGAAACTCGAAGCCCAAATTGGCGGCCAAAATGCTCGTAATCCCCGCGTGATCGAACGGCGGAGCAACTTCAACAATATCGCAGCCAACCATATTAAGCCCCTTCAGACCGCGAACCAGCTCAATCGCCTCATAGCTGGTCAGCCCCCCCACTTCCGGGGTGCCTGTCGCCGGGGCATAGGCCGGGTCAACCGCATCGATATCAAACGTCACATACAGCGGCCTGGGCCCAACACAAGCATGAATCTCGGGCAACAGGTTTTTCGCCCCCAAGCGGCGATACTCTTCGTAAGTCACCATTCTGGCCCCCAACTTCAGGGCATCCTGGTAATCTTCCGGCCCGCCCGTCGGCCCACGAATCCCAATCTGGAAATAGGCCTCAACGTCAATCAGCCCCTCTTCAATCGCCCGCCTGCACGGCGTGCCGTGGCTGTATGGCTGATTCTCATACTCTAGGTCCCACGTATCAGGATGAGCATCAAAATGAACGACCGCTAATGGCCCGTATTTCTTTGCATGCGCTCGCAGCAGGGGGAGCAAAATCGAGTGGTCCCCACCCAGCGTTAACTGCCGGTACCCCCCACTTAAGATGGTCGATGTCGCCATCTCGATCGAGGCATAGGTTGCCCGAATATCAACCGGCACCACATCCGCATCACCCGCATCAAAGACATCTAGCTTTTCAAACGGTGCCACCTTCTGAACGTTGTTGTACCCCCACAACAACAGCGATGCCTCTCGAATCCCCCGTGGTCCAAACCGCGCCCCACTTCGCGATGAAGTGGCTGAGTCGTACGGCACCCCAAGCACCGCAATTCTTGGCTTGTCGCCAGCTAGAACCCCTCCACACTCATTCACGGGAACATGAGTCGACCGCGCAAACGTGGTGATGCCACTAAACGGAAGAGGAAGCATAAGAATAGATCTTTAATCGTGTAGAGACTTCTTCAAAACCCGGTTGGTGGCAGATTTCCCTCGGCAAATCACGGACTCGACTTTTCTGCCAGAGGGTTTTGAAACCACTTCTAGGGTGCGGCTCGCCGCACCGAGCGTTTGCCACCTGGTTCACAAATGGCAAAACACCAAATTCAAAGCCGAAGACGGCGACCACGAACTGCACTAATCTCAGGAATAGAAACAACGACAAACCCGCAGCTTGGTTCTGTAACCGATATCAATCAGTTTCATTCTCACCTCCATTAGTCAGATTCGTGCGATTCGTGGTGCCAATTGTTTTTGCCTTCTCACTCTATGACTGACCACCGGCTTTCAAGGACTGCGGCGAGCCGCACCCGATGAAAGTGCCCCCAATACCTAATCCAGATACGTCCCCTTATGACTGTAAGATTCGTACTCCGTCAGCAACCTACGAGCCGTATCGGCCGTCATCTCCCCGGCCGTCACTCGGCGTTGCAATTGCTTCTGATACGACTCCAGCAACTGCCCCTTGTCGTATTTAGCAAACTGCATCATCTCGCCAATTCTGCTGCCAGGGATCAACTTCGTCACATGAAACTTCCCTGCCTCATCAATCACTACATGAGCTTCATCGGGCAAGCCAAACAAATTGTGATGACTCCCCATTACATCCTGGTATGCACCCACGAGAAAAATCCCAAGGTAATAAGGACTGTTGGTCAAACTATGTAATGGCAGCACATCCTTCACATCCTTCAAATCAACGAACTTGTCAATCTGGCCATCTGAATCACAAGTCACATCAACCAGCGTTGCAAACTCGCTCGTTTTCTCTGCCAGACGATGAATGGGAACAATCGGAAAGAGCTGTCCAATCGCCCAGCTATCCGGGGCCGACCTGAACAGCGAAAAGTTACACAGATACTTCACCGCCAGTATCCGCTTCAGCGCCTCAAACTCTTCCAGCGGACGCTTCGCACCCTCCGATTCCTTCAGCGCTCTGGCACATGTTTCCCAGAACAACACCTCCCCCTTGGCCCGGTCTTCCAGGCTAATCAGTCCAAGATTGAACTGTGTATGCAGTTCATCTTTATGCTCGAGCGCATCATGGTAATACTCGATGAAATTCTTCCCGTTGATCGTTTCGCAAAGGTCCTTTAGTTCATAAATCACCTGCGGATCATCGGCGTCAACAGTCACCTCCGGCTCGTCATCAGCGAACGTTTCGATTTCATCGCACACATTGATAATTAGCGCCGAGTGATAAGCCGTCATCATTCGGCCACTCTCGGTCACAATACTTGGGTGGGGAACATTCTCTTCGTCGCACACACCCTGCATGGTGTAGACGATGCTATTGGCAAACTCCTGCACATCGTAATTCATCGAGCTTTCGAACCGCGTTTTGGATCCGTCGTAGTCGACACCCAATCCCCCCCCCACATCGAGGTACTCAATCGGACATCCCAACTGCCGCAGTTTGGCGTACACGCGGCTCGACTCGCGCACGGCGTTCTTTACTCGCTTGATGTCGGTAATCTGCGAGCCAATATGCGAATGGAGTAGCTTCAGGTACTCCAGTTTCCCCGATAGCTCCAAAACCCGAACCGCCTGCAACAATTCGCTGGTCGTCAGCCCGAACTTGGCCGAGTCTCCCCCCGAAGAGGCCCATTTCCCCGACCCGCGGGCGTACAGCTTGCTGCGTAAACCAACAAATGGCATCACACCACTTTCGGTCGATAGCCGCAGTAGCGTTTCCAGTTCGGTCAAATTTTCGATAACCACAATCAGCCGCTTCCCTGCCTGTGTCGCTAGCAAGGCCATCCGCAAAAACGTCTCGTCCTTAAAGCCGTTACACAGCATCAGGCTGTCGGGATGTTGATCCTGAGCTATCGCCGCATACAACTCGGGGCGCGAGCCGCACTCCAAACCCACCATGTGCCGCCCGGTATCGCGCAAAAATTCTTCCACCAGTTCGCGCCGAGGGTTCACCTTCATCGGAAAGACCGGGCAGTGCTTCCCCTTATACTCGTTGGCGGCAATGGCCGTCTGAAAGGCGGTCGCCAACAGCCGCAGTTGGTTCTTCAAAATCTGTGGAAATCGGACAATCAGCGGAGACGACAGCCGCCGGTCTTTCGTCACGTGCTCGACAATCTCAAACAAGTCGGCGTACCGGCTATCACCCGCCTGGGGCCTCACCACGATATGCCCCTTACTGCTCACTTCAAAATAGCCGCCACCCCACCGCTCCACCCCATAAGCTTCATGCACGGCCGCTAATTGTTGTTCGTCCACTGACACATTCCTTGCAATTTTGAATGGAAGCGCTGCATTCGGGAAAACCGAAAGCCACCCCGATTCAATTGGATTGGCCTATTCTCCCCGAGGTTACCTCAGCATCATCGGCCCGATTTGTGGTGCCGTCCAGCCGCGAGGCCAGACTCCTCCCCCGCAGAACGCCTCTTGTCGCGACCGGCAGGATGGAATAGCATCGCCGATGGCAATTCGCAGATCCTCAGCAAAACCCCCAAGCTACCAAACCGGTAGGCAGCACCGCCAATTGGCCAGCTGGCTTTTGGCCACCAGACAATCGCTGCTCCAATGCAAAGGTAGTCGAGGGAGGCCGAGGCCGCTGCAATTGCCAATCACGATCTCCAAAGATTGGTTTCACAAGTCGCTGGAATCCGCCGTACATCACACTAACTACCAACCGTCGAATAACAGGTCTTGAGCCGTTTGCCAGCCCGGCAATAATAGTTCAAGTCCTTTCCTGCGAGCCAAAAGCATTTCGAAGGTTTCAAAGAGTCAGTTGTTTCAAATCACCGAAACAACACTCCCACAACCTGATTGATCGCCAAACTGCCGTTGTCCTAAATACTGACTGAGCAACTCTTCTAAGGCCTTGGCCAGCTTCCTCTGGTCACGCTGACAGGTACTCCGTTATGACGTTTCGCGTCCCCTCTCGTGCGACTGGTCTCCTGGCTCTGACCACCGCTCTTCTGGTTGCTACCTCCATCTTCGCGCAGCAACTCGCCAAGCCGAACGCCTCCGAGCAAACCACAGCCAAGCTGGTTGCCGAGATGGTCAGCAAGTTCCACATCAGCCAGAAGCCGATTGACGATAAAGTCTCACAGGCCCTTTACAAACGCATGCTGAAGGATCTTGATCCTCAAAAGCTCTACCTGTTGCAGGCCGACGCCGATGAATTCTCCAAGTTCCGCGATCACCTCGATGACCTGATCAAAGTCGGTGATGTCTCGTTTGCCCGCAGCCTGTTTTCGCGCTACCAGAAGCGGTTGGAAGAACGGGTCGAAATGGCCCACAAGCTCATCGATCTCGATCACGACTTCTCCATCGACGAATCAATGGCCGTTGACGGCGACCTGATTCCATTCGCCACCACCCCCAACGAACTGAACGAACGCTGGCGGAAGCGTATCAAGTACGAGCTGCTCAACATGAGGCTCGACAAAACCGAACTAACCGAAGCCAAAACCCGGCTTCACAAGCGTTACGACACCCTCCGCAAGACTGCCAAAGCCACCGAAGACAGCGAAATCCTGGAAATGTATCTGTCCGCTTTAGGACACTGCTTTGACCCTCACTCCAACTACATGTCGGCTCAGTCGGTTGAAGATTTCCAGATTCAAATGAAGCTCAGCCTCGAAGGGATCGGGGCAGCTCTCCGGTCTGAAGATGGCTACACCGTGGTCGCCCAAGTGGTCCCTGGCGGCGCAGCCGAAAAGGATGGACGCCTGAAGGTCAAAGACAAAATCGTCGCTGTCGCTCAAGACACCGGTGAATTTGTCGACATCGTCGAAATGAAGCTCAGCCGCGTCGTTCGACTCATTCGTGGCCCCAAAAACAGCAAGGTCCGCTTGCGGGTGGTCACCGAAGCCAATGAAACCGTCACGTACGACCTGGTTCGCCAGACCATCGAACTGACCGGCCAGGAAGTCAAAGGGGAAATCATTGATCTCCCTAACCGCGTTCCAGGCGCAACTGGCAAGATCGGGGTCGTTAACATCCCATCGTTCTATCGCGACTTCGCTGGTGCTCAAGAGGGGGAAGACAACTTCAAGAGCACCGCTCGCGACGTGCTGGCCGCTCTCGAAAAATTCAAGCGGGCAGGTGGCGTAGACTGCGTCGTGATCGACTTGCGAATTAACGGCGGCGGCGCTCTCAGCGAAGCCATCGAAGTGACTGGCCTGTTCATCGACAAAGGACCGGTCGTTCAAGTGAAAGAACAAAACGGCCGAGTGAAAAGCCTGGACGACGAAGAACGGGGTGTCGCCTACGATGGCCCGCTGGTCGTCTTGTGCAATCGCCTCTCTGCCTCTGCTTCTGAAATCTTCGCGGCAGCCATCAAGGACTACCGCCGCGGAATCGTCGTGGGAGACTTAACCACCCACGGCAAGGGAACCGTCCAGAACGTCATGCCCGTCAGCAACCGCATGTTCACCGCGTTCAATAATCAGAACCTGGGGGCCATGAAGCTGACCATCAACCAGTTCTATCGCGTCAATGGCGACAGCACTCAAAACCGCGGTGTCGAATCAGACGTGGTCCTCCCTTCGCTGCTCGATCACATGGACTTGGGCGAATCGTTCCTAGATAACGCGCTGGCATTCGACCAAATCCCCGCCGCAGCCCATCCCTACTTCAGCTATGTGAATCCAACCATCGTCACATCGCTCCAGCAGGCCAGCAGCCAACGAGTGGCACAGGACGCCCGGTTCCAGCAAGTTCAAAAAGACATTACTCGCTATCTCGAACGCAAGAACCGCAAAACGGTCTCGCTGAATGAGGAAACGTTGGTCAAAGAACGAGAAGAAGACAAGGCGGCCGACGAACTGGCCAAGCAGGAAGAAGAGGCCGAAATGGGAACGCCGAAAGACAAACCCGTTTTCGCCAAATCAGAATACAACGACGAAGTCCTGCGAATCGCCGCCGACTACACCCGGCTCCTTCGCTCTGCCACCACCGCCGCGAAGTAGCCCCCTTTTGTTCGTAGCCCGAAGCGTCAGCGAGGGATCTTCACCGTCTCCCTTCGCAACACCCGCTCCGAACGTGTTTTCAAGTTGCCTGCCGAGCCGACCACGCGAGTGGTCGGGTGCACTCCTTCTGCGTGGGCATAATGCAAAATTCGACTTTTGCACGAACCTTCAAGGGACGGGTTGCATCGCAACAAGAGGTTTAACGATAGGAGTCTTGTCCAGTGCGGCTCGCCGCACCATGACACCCACCCAGACGATGAATCAGCTACTTGCAGCGGCAAACAAAACAGAGAGTCGCGTCGTCAACAGCGAGGCGAACACACCCTACGGCCGACTCAATAGCTCCACTGTCGCCTTAGCCAGCGACCCCAGATCATGATGTCGGCCAACATTGGCCCGCCCGGTTTCGGCTAATGCCTGCCTTTGGGCTGCATCATGAATGAGGTTGTGCAAGGTGGCTGCTAAGGCTGCTTGATCACCTGGGGGATACAACACTCCCCCACCCGTTGAAGCAATAATTTCTGGAAACGCCCCATGCGCCGGGGCCACCACCGGCACCCCATTGGCCATCGCTTCCAACAGAAAAATCCCCTTCGGATCGCGATACTCGGTCGGCACGCACATCACATCAAACGTCGACAGAATCGCCACCTTCTCTGCGTGAGTGTCGGGACTCCCCAAGTACTGAAACCGGCTACCTAACGGCTTAGCCGCTGTTTGCACTTGCTTCAGATACGTCTGCTGATGTGGCGGCAAGTAGCCTGCTGCCACGACTTCAAATTCTTCCCGCTGCTCATGCAGACTAACGGCTGCGTCAACGAGCTGATGTAGCCCCTTCTCGGGGCAGATGCGGGCGAAGTAGCCAATTCGCGTCAGCTTCTTTGGCGAAGTACCCGATGTGCTGGCCCCCGTTTGCCCCGCATGCTTCCGCCCATCAATCGTCAGCGGCAGCAAGTGAATTCGCTCTGTCGGAATCGACAAATAGCCCGCCATAAACTGGCGATAGTATTCGCTATGGCAAACAAACCCATCAAACAGCGGGGCCAGCTCGGTAATGCGGCTGATTGCTTGAGGTTTTAAGTGGGCCGGCAGCCCTTCCAGAAAAATATCGTCCCCCTGCAGCGTGCAATAAACGCGACCCTGGTAGTGCTTCCGAATCTGCGGCAACACCCCTGCCAGCAGCGCATTGGTAAAGAACAACACATCCGGCTTTAGCACTTCCAAATACTTCGCTAGCTCTTCACCGGCCGTCCCCTGCGGACCATCTTCCCCTGCCAGCATCGCCAGCGTCATCTCTCCCAGTTCCTGCGCGTTATTACTCACGCCATACCGGGTCGCCCAGCGAATGATCGTTGGATGATCCAGCCACCGCGTCGTCCACCGTGGCAGCTTGCTCCACCACTGCGACTGATGATTCAGATAGGTATTGATCCCCCCAAAGAAGACCCGCCCCGACGACAAATCCTCTTCATCAGTTCGAATTGGCGTATACGCAGGAATCAGCGAGACCTCCACCCCCGCCTCTTGCAACGCCTTCGCCCAGGTATTGTCATGCATGCAACTGCCGCAAAACATCCCCGCCCCGCCAGCAGTCAAAATGGCAATATGCATAAAATCAACTTCAGAACCTGGTTAGCGGCACCAGACGTTTTGAAAACCCCTGCAATAGTATTCCCCGCCAGAGGGATTTGAAGCAACCTACACCGCCCAATTCAAATCCCGTAGGCCCGACTATGTTGCAGTGGCATCGCATTCGCGTTGCATTGATGTTGTAAACTTGAACTGGAAATTTCAGCGTTGCAGCTTTGCAAAAAAGTCTCGGTCAATTCGCGCCGTCGAATTGACCCGAACTCGTTCTCAAAGCAGCCAAATCGATCATTGATGACCCAGCCACAGCCGCTTATTATGGCCGCAATCTGGTCGGGACATCACTAGGTTGGCGGAGGAGGCACGAAATGGATGACGCTCGTTTTTGGTCGGTGATTGAAACCGCGTGGCAAGCGGTGGGTGGCAAAGTCAAAGTGCGCCAGCAGCTTACTGAGCGAAAGCTTTCGGAAGAAAAAGCCGAGGAGTTGCTCGAATCGCTGGAGGAAGTCATTCCGGCATTGCGTGAACAACTGAACCACTTTTCCGCAGCTGAGCTTTTGGCATTCGACCGAATCCTGGAAAGAAAGCTCTATGACATTGACCGCGCAGCGATCCAAGAGCACACGGACGGCTCCGACGACGGTTTTCTGTATGCGCGCGGCTTCATCGTTGCAGCTGGTAAGGGATACTATGATGCGGTGAACGCCGAGCCGTCAACTGCCGTGATGAATCTGGAGTGCGAGGAAATGTGCTATCTGTCGTGGCACATTCACGAAGAGAGATTCGGCGAAGTGCCGAATTCGGGCATCTCCCGCGAATCATGCTCAAACATGGCTGGCTGGCCGGAACTTGCATAGCGCCTTCGAACTAACCGTCGCGTTCGACGGGCTGCCGGGTCTGCTTGATCGTTCGGTCATTTCCCATTTGCCAACCTGCGGACTAATTGCTGCGAGCGCGCATCCCACAAGCCGACGCCAGCGAAAAAAAGTTCAATAGCCGTCCCGTCATCCCGACTATTCCATCAAGAACTCGCAGGTGCCCTTGGTCGCCCCTTAGCCTTCCGCCCCAGGCAGACAAAAACGCCAACCCGGCCCACACGCCCGCCATCCACCCGCAAACTAGTCCACTTTCGAAGTACCCAAAAGAGCAGCGGCTTCTCTACCGGCTTCGGTCTCTGCATGGTTCTTTGCGAGGAGTTTCAAAAGCTGGATCGCGTTTTTGGACTGCTTCGGATCGGTGGCCAGTCGTTTCGCCTTCTCCAGTGTTTGGAACGCGGCCAGTTCCGCTTTGACGCTTGGGTCGGTTCGCAGTTCTTTCGTACGGGACTCGACCTTCGGCGGCAACGAGTACCCTTTGAAGCGTTCACTGAGGACAGTATAGGAACGGAAAGCAGACCACTTATCGCCCGATTCGTAGGCTGTATCGCCGGTCATCGCCAGTTCGTCAATTTGGCGCTGCACGACCTCCATGAGGGCTTGGGCGCTCGACTTCAAGTCTCCCTTCGGCGACTTCAGCGCCTTGTTAAGAGCAGGGGCCGCAGCCGCAAAGTTTTCGAATTCAATCTGCTGCCAAGTTGGTCTGAGCGCCGTGGATATTGTTTTGGGGTCGATCGTCCATTTCGCGCCGTTGAGCGACTCGTTGACGGTGCCTTCCATATCTCGCCAACTACCTTGCTGTGGCTGGCCAGCAGGGTCGATCGTGACAACCTGCGCGATATTCATCAAACTAATCGTGCCGACATCCATCACCGTTTCAAGACGGCGGTCGGGATCGAGAACGAGCGCCCAACGGACGTTGTTCTTATCCACATAGCGTTCCATCTGTTGACGACCGGTTCCAGGACTGACTGCCAGAAACAAGATGGGGTCATCCGCGTGAGTTCGAGCCATTTCGTTGAGCCGACTCCAGCCCTCCGCACACCTCGGGCACTCGGCTTCGAAAAAGTAAAGAAAAACCGCCTTGCCCCGGCACTGCTGAAGACTGAAGGGACTGGAGTTAATCCAGAACCGCGCATCTCGCGGCAAGTCGAAAGCTGGTTTCGTTTCTGCAGCTTGAATGTCGCTAGTGGCAACGAGCAGCACCAGACAAAGTATTGCGAGCAAAGACCGTCTACAAAGGGCTGATGTCATCAAACTCTCTCCTGCCGCAAGGCCGTCCGCATCTGACAGATCGCATCATCGAAGCCGATGTGACACGTCTCTCCCCGGTCATAAGCCTCAACTCGCCGGTCAATTTCGAACGCGAACTCGTGCAGGGGGCACGTTCGTCCAAGTGGCACATCGTTCCTCGATGGAACCCAACAGCCCCGAACGAGCTCGTCGAAACAGAGTACGAGCATAATCAACTCGAGCAGATACTTGCGAAGCCAGTACCACCCGGCCGATCGCCGCCTCTTCGCCCCCCGAAGTTGAGTTTCTGGCGCCTGGTTAAAATAATCCAAAAAATAAAATGAAAGTTTACTTGCGTTTTATTGAACTCAACGCGATAATCTGCACATGTCCGATTCCCGTGACTGGCTCGATCTGTTGGCCGACGAAGACTTGGCGTTCCTCAAGCGATTCGTGCTGGCTTCCGGGTCGCTTAAGGACTTGGCGGCTGCGTACGCCATCTCCTATCCGACGGTTCGTCTGCGCCTCGATCGGCTGATTGCCAAAATTCAAGTTTTTGACAGTCAGCGACCCATGGACGAATTCGAGCGAACGGTGCGCGGCATGCATGCCGACGGGAAGATCGACCTCAATACGATGAAGGCCATTCTCTCTTTGCACGAAGCACACAAGGAGACCGACCATGTGGCCGGTGAAACTGCTCGTTCTTCAGCTAATCCTCGTAAGGCCCCTCCTAGCCGCTGACGGCCCTCCGCACGCATCCGGCCCGCTGGGAACGCCGCCAGCCGCAGCCACTCCGGCCGGTCCGGTGACCTTGGAGTTCATCCCACCGGCTGCCGGTCAGGACCGGTATCGTCTGGTCGAGCCAACCCCTTCGGCGGCCGACCAGGCGGTCGAGATTCGCGGCAGTGCCGGGGAGACGCTCATTTCCATTGTGCAGGTGACGAACCCGCCCGTCGCATCGCATCAGTATGTTGTGCGGGGTCGCGTGAAGTACGAAAACGTCGCGGGAACGGCCTACCTGGAAATGTGGAACGATTTTGGTGAGCGGGGTGCCTACTTCAGCCGCACGCTCGCCGATGCGGGGCCATTGCGGTCCATCTCGGGAACCAGCGATTGGCGTGACATCGCACTCCCCTTTACGGCGAAACCCGGTATGAAGCCAGCTCGAATCACCATCAATGTTGCCATGCCGGCGGCCGGCACGATCTTCTTGAGTCCACTGACCATTCAATCAGACTCGAGTGTTGCGACGTGGTGGAGCCCATCACAGCGGGCGTTAGTGGAAGGAGTGGGTGGTGGCGCATTGGGACTGCTGGGGGGTGCGATCGGCATTCTCACCTCGCTGCGGCGCTCGCGCAAGTTGGTCGTCGTGCTCCTCGTGATTGGATCGGTCTGTGGCGTTGGCCTGCTTGCGGCTGGCGCAGTCTCGCTTCTGCAGAGCCAACCATTTTTCGTCGCGTACCCACTGCTTCTCATGGGAAGCATTGCCACCCTGGTATTTGGCCTTAATGCCCGACCTATCCTGCGCCGCTACCGCGAAGAGGAGCTTCGCAAGATGACGGCCCTCGATGCGTAGCAAGTAGGGTGGCCAGAAGGTTATTCGCTTCGATGTAGGCTTCGTACTCAGCGATTTCCGAATCGATCAATTCCCCTTCATTCGCCTTCTCGGCCAGTTCCTCGATGCGGCCCGCCAGTGAGGGGTCCGCCTGCAGTTGGGAAAGTTGATGCTACTGCTCGACGGTCAACAACTCGAAAATGGGAGTTGTCCCTCGATGAAAACCTTGATGTGATTCGGCTGCTGTACTCATGCCGTGATGATACCGGAAGAGCTGGGGATTCGTCAAAGTTTTTCGGCTGATAAACATCTCAGAGCGCCCCGGTCCAATTCCATCAAATGGCGATATCACCGAGACTCTGAAGCAATCACACTGCGGGAGGCTGGTTACGATTGATCTACTTGCACTACCCGAACGATGCGTTTCAGGTAAGTGATTCGATCAATTCACACGGTCCATCCAATACAGCGGGCGGCGTCGTGTATGGGCAATCGCCACGACTATCGTTTCATCGGTGCGCCACAGAACAATCACTGCATACGGAAACCGCCGCAGTATCATCCGGCGAATATCAAGCAAACCCGAATACTGTTCGAGTCGCGAAAGCGAATCCACTCCCTGGCGAATGCGTTCAAAAGCCGTTTCGATCTCGCAGAGAAATTCTTCACCCAGCGACCGTTGGCGATCTTCGTACCACACGGCTGCCTCGATCGCCTCCCCTTGCGCTTCTGGGAGAACACGCAAGATCATTTCCCAGCCTTATCGTCGCCACGGGCACGTAATGCCGTCCGCATCTGTCGTAACGCATCGTCGAAGTTGATGCCGGTCGTTTCTCCCTGGTCATAGGCTCGAACGCGGCGGTCGATTTCGAGCGACCACGCACTCGCGATCTTCGGATCAGAGAACTCCCCGATCGGCAAGCTCCCTTCCAGAAGATCGGCGACATAGGCCCGATCTTCCGGCGGTAACGACATCGCCTGCTCTACAATTTCATCTCGAATGCCCATTTTGTCACCCCCCTATTCCTTTCCAATGATTCTGCCAAAATTCGAGACGAACGTCGAGAGCCCGTTTCAAAACCTGCTTGGCGGCATAATGCGGCTCGCTGATACCCCCAGTTAGCGATAGCCTACCGGGGCGACGCAGCCGATCGAGGCAGACAAGAAACAGAAGCGTTAACCCTGAAAGTCTCGCCGTTTGGCCTCCCGCGACTCTCGCCTAAGAGAGACAACTTGACTTCAGTATCACCTGATGATACTATAAAGGCCAGCATGGGACCGAAGCACCAACGCACGCTGGAGGCGATTTTCGAGGACCCGGTCAGGCCAAACATCGCCTGGCGGGACATCGAGGCCATGCTTGAGGCGGCCGGTGCCGAGATCACAGAGGGTTCCGGATCGCGAGTGCGGATCGCCTTGAATGGCATTCGAGCCGTCTTTCACAGGCCGCACCCCCAAAAGGAAACAGACAAAGGAGCCGTCAAGTCCATGCGGCGGTTCCTGACAGAGGCAGGAGTGACGCCATGATGGAATACAAAGGCTACATCGGCAAAGTCGAGTTCGACGAAGAGGCGGGGATCATCCACGGCGAGGTGATCAACACCCGCGATGTCATCACCTTTCAGGGCGAAAGCGTCGCCGAGGTGAAGCAGGCGTTCCATGAGTCGGTCGATGATTACCTTGAGTTCTGTAAGTCGCGCGGCGAATCCCCCGACAAACCCTTTTCCGGGCAGTTCGTGACCCGAATCCCGCCGGAACTTCACAGGCAAGTCAATGTCGCTGCCGCCGTTTCCGGCAAGAGCCTGAACGCGTGGGTCACCGAGCAGCTTCAAGATGCGGTACTACGGATTGGAACCGCGAAAGCCGCAATCGCAAAGAAACTCTCAGCCAAGGCGTCCAAGCGGAAGACCAAGGTTGTCGGTAAGGCCGTTCCCCGAAAGCGTAAAGAGAGCGAACAGCTCTCCTAACGTGAGCCTAAGGGACATTTCGCCTTGTTCATACCGTCTTCCAGTCGCCTCCGCTTCACGCCAACCCAACCCGCAACCCACTCGAAAAAACGTACTATCTTACCATCTCGCCACTGCACTGCCCGCCAACCATTCAACCACCAGCGTGAACGAATTCATCACCCCTCACGCTAGCCTGTTCCCATTCATGAACAATCGGTGCGACGGTTTCAGCTACAAACAGCACATGAACACACCCAAAGTGTTCCCCCAGATGAAACTGCTTCAGCCAGCTTAACCGGTAAGGCATCTGCCGCAGCTTTTCGTCAAGGCGCTGCTCAAGAACTTGCCCCTTGTAACCCAGCATCCCCGCTGACGGTGTATGCACCCCATCGAGTGTTCCAACCACCCACGTCCCCACCCCCACGAAGAACCAGTCCCCCCACGAATGAAAGACGACCAGCTCCCTGGTCAGCCGCGACAGCGCTGGACCCAACTGGTACCCCGGACTAATCGCCGGTGCAAGCTGAATGCAACCGGTAATCGTTCTCCCTGCAGGCAGCGCCTCCAGCACCCAGGCCGTTAACGCGCCGCCACCAGAGTGCCCGACCAATGTGACAGGCCTGCCGGGGTATTGGTCCTGGTAGTCGCAAATTCGCTGCGCTAGCTTAACCGCCATCGCCCGATTGCGCTTCTCCGCCCGCAGGTTCAGCGGATGAATCGGGAACAGCCACCACGTCCAATCAAACGTCTCAATGGCACTGGCGACGCCGCCTCGGACCAGCCCCCAAACAACCGCAAAGTTGAGAAAGCTCCGCCCTTCAATTCCCGGCAGAACGACAATCAAGCCTCGCTCGAATCGTTCGCGTGAATGGCGACGATAGGGCTCAGACCCCAACAACTTCCCCAGCGGAGTCATCAGAAACAGCAGCCAGCAGCCAAGCCCCGTAATGATCCGTGTCATGGCCCGCCAACTGATAAGCTTCCAGGAAAATCATTCCGCCTACAAGAAGTCATCACGATTTGCATGACCGCAAACCGCAGTAAACATTGGCGCAATTCTTCCCAAGAGGTGAACGAAAGGCAAGGAGCCTGTCCACAGCGAAGCTCCACCGTCACCCCTTCAACTGGTCCGAACCAAATCAAGGACCAGGCTCAGCCGTCTTCTGGCGCCCCTCAACCATAAACGGAACCCGCAATTCCGGAAACGCTTCATCCGCCGTCGAGATGCTAATCGTCCCCTGATGTCGCCCAGCAGGACAATTAGCCGCAGCCGTTACTTCAATCTGATGTTCAATCAGCCCACCTTCGGTTTCCAGTCCACCCAGGTAGCGAACCGTCACCAGCGGGTTCGATGACTTCACCCCTTCAATCACCACCGCCGTCCCGCGCGTATCGCAAACCTTCAATCGCTGCGAAGTCGCTTCTTCACCCAGCTGATAAAACATGAGCGCCCTCGGCCGCACCGATAGCTTCTTCTCAGGTAACGTCAGCCTGAAAACCAGCCGAATCTCCCGTGGCTCGGTATCGGTGTACCGAATATCAACAAAGTACTCCTTCTTCCCCGGCGCTTCATTCGCAGGCAATACCCGCAGCGCAATCGTCCCCGTTTCACCAGTACCATACGACTTCTTCTCAAGCTGCGGAGCCAGGCAACCACAGCTTGGCTCAACACTCGTAATTGTCACATCCCCGGCCGATTGATTGCGAAAGACAAAATAGCCCCGCACTTCAGATGTCGGCTGAATTGGTCCCAGGTCAACCATGTACTGCTGAAACGCCAGCCCCGGCCGGGCAGGAGCAGCAATCGACAAAATAGCCGGCTTATGCTGGGCATGGGCCAGAATCGAAAGGCCAATCGGCAACAGCCCAGTCGCCAGCAATACGACACTAATCGGCTTGAGCCAGCTCATCATCCACAACCCGTAGGGTCCGCTCCGCGGACCGCCCCTTCATTCCAATTCAATCCAATCCGCCCCAAGCCACATTACCGACCATCGTCCGGCACGACCTGAATAATCTCGTCCCGGGTCATCGGACGGTTCAAGTGTTCTGCCTGAACTTTCAGACCCAACAAGCTGTCCCCCGCCCCTAGTGCTTCCACCGTAATGTCAAACGTCATTTGCTCTTGAACGTTCAACTCGGGAATCGGTTCGAAAATCAGTTGATTCCCTTGCTCCTTCACTCGGCCGGGCCCATTCGCCGAAATCAGCTTCAGCCCAGGTGGTAAATCAACAGAGAACGCCACGCGTCGCGCAACAGCCGAGCCTCTATTCTTGATTTGAATCTTCGTCGTCACTCGCTCGCCGATCCCCACAATCCGCTGATCATTCAATGGCTCAACCACCAATGCCGGCAGCCCTTCAATCGAAACCATGCTTTCAATCGAAACTGGCGTCCCCGATGGTCCCACCGCCGAAACCTGCGACCGCTGATCTCCATTACCCTTCGGCAACAGCTTAACTGTCACAGCCTTTTGCCGCTGCGGGGCGATGCTTCCCACCTGCCAGCTCACTCGTCGCGAAGTCGGATCAAATCGACCACCGTCCGAGGCTTCGACAAAATCAAACCCATTCGGAACCACTTCATACATATCGAGCGACACCACAGCCGCGGTCCCATCGTTACGAACCGTATTGGTGTACGTCGTTGGTCGCCCCATAAACGATCGCTGCGGTCCAGACCGCGTAATCGTCAGTTGCTCACCCACAATTTCAATCGGTAGCTCTTCTTGAACAGGTGTCGCACCCTTTGCAGCCAGTGTCGTCTTGTTAACCACCAGCCCCGGCTTCACTGCCACCAAATCGAGCGAAATTTCTCGCGTTTCACCCGGAGCCAAGCTCCCCATGTTGTATTCGACATCGGTCCCAGCCGCGTGCCTTAAGCCTTCGGGAACCATGTCGCGAATAATCGCATCGATCGCTTCCCCTTTGCCCGAGTTCGTCACCCGAAACGTGACAGGAATATTCTCACCCACGCGGGCCTTCTTCGGCATTCGCACCTGCATCGCCAGTTGAGGCGCGGTCACGACAATGTCCGCCGTCACTTCAGCCGCAAAACTCAGCTTCGCTACACTACCAATCGTCCCTTCCTGCATCGGAATGACCCGAATCGCCAGCTTCTGCGATTCATCAGGCCTCAATGTTCCAATCTTCCAAATCAACCGCTTCTCAGCAATCTGCACCTGTGGCGCAGTCCCCGTCAGTTGAGTCCCCTTAGGAATGCGGTCTTCGACGACTACTTGATTCGCGTCGACGGTCCCCACGTTCTTGACCACAATCGTATAGATCAGCGGCTGACCAATCGAAACACGTGGCGGGGCAATCTTTTCGATCGTCAAGCGTGGCTGCTGTAACCCCCGTGGGACCAGCGGCCCCGGCTCCCCGTCACCCACCAGGTCAAATTTTTGCGGCCCGTTATTACTCGCTGGAACCAAACCGCTTGAAACAGGGGTTTGCTCAAACGTTCCAATCGGTGAAGCGGGCTTGGCAGGCAGGTTGGTCGCTCTTCCCCCAGCCCCTCGTCGCAGATCGGCGTCCGCTTCATCATCAAACGGAGCAAACGTATCTTCCTGTGGAGGAAGCTTGGCCGGTTCAGCATTCATTGCCGGACCCGAAGCCGCCCCACCAGAAGCCGCTGCCCCACCAGCCGCCGAATTATCAAACGGATCAGTCGCCAACTCTGTGGGAGCCGAGGCTCTACTCGGCTTCGCAGGCTCCGCATCGGCATCAGGGAAATCGGCGAAAGGATCGCTGGCATCCTTCTCATCACTTGCCGGAACAACTCCTCGTTCAGGAATTGGCTGCAGCCGTCCCGGCGCAGCGGCCGGCTCATCATTCATCCCCGGAATTGACAGCGTTGCCGGTGGCGAAACAGCCTCGTCACCCAACGGATCATTATCGAGCGACAGCTCATCAACCTTCCCAGCCGTCTTGCGATTAGCTCCCCGATCTTCATCGGTCGCCGATGTTTGCACGATTGAACCCCGAGTAATTGAATCAGGATCAGCCGAGAACAACCTGGCAGGTGACTTGGGGCCAATCGCCTTCGAACCGGTGGTCTTCGTTGCAACGTCATCACTCACTTCATCGAGTAAATCAGCTGCCGACTTCGCCTTCTTCGCCAGCTTGCGCGAAAAGGCCTCTGCTCGCCCCTCCGCCGTTTGCGGTGCATCCGACAGCATCCGAAAATCGAGGCCACCCTTACCAAGCGTTGCTCGACCTGGAGCCGCCGCTTCTCGAGGCGCAGGGGCATTCTGCCCACGAATCACCGTTTCTTCCTCAGCCACTTCACCCGACTTCCGGCCACGCGGCAGCACCCGCTGCTCGACGTAAACCGGTCGAGAAGAAGGACCAGACTTTTTCACCAGGCTCTGCTGGCCCACACCACCGGCTGCCAGCACCGCGCCCGTCGGAGAGTTCGCCGAAGGAACTCCCTCCGCCGGTTCAAGCTGCGGGTTAATCAACCCATCCGCAGCCAGCGCCTCCCCCGATGAGGGCCAGAGACTCTCCCAGCCCGTACCACGCGCATGCAATAGCAGCGGCGTCGCAATCGCCAGGGCCAAAATACCGCCAAAGAGCTTCCAGGCTCGACTCGTCATGGGAATCCTTCCCCAAACCGTGTTGTCCAACGGCGAAAAATTTCAATCCGTTCGTCGTAATTCCTGCTTCGCCCAATCCTCAAATGGCCAGGCAAAATCAATCTCCAAGTACTTTACAGGAAACGCTTTACACGTTTTCTGACAGGTTCCCTCTCGACGAATATCGCCCTTAGTAGCAGAATCTGCCGGTCTTGGGAAGAGGAGTAGGCAACTCTCGGACCATCTGTCCGACCCCGCCCGATAAATTGTAAACTTGCATCCCGGCCACCCCAGCCCATTCACGTGAACACAGTCATGTGGTCACAGGAGTTCAACAACGTGAACAGTCACGCCATACCTGCCAAACGGCCACCCACTACCTCTCGACCCGATTGGCAGTCTGGGCGGTTCGCCCTCCCCAGCGGCTTACTCTCGGTCATCGCTCACTTCCTGTTCCTCCTCGCCCTCTCCTGGTATCTCCAAAACTGGCAACGGGCCCCAGCTGGTTTAGGGGACGAACCAACCCGCACCGTCGGCATCCGGGCTGTCGCCCCGGGCGAAGTTCAATTAACCGAACCCCAACAACCCAATCCGTCTAACCCAGATTCCTCTCCTGAGGCCGCCACCGACTTAGACCTGCAGCAACTCACCGCTACCTTACCTCCTGCCTTCGAAGAGACCTCGACCTCCAGCGAAAACGCTCCATCCAATTCACCAATCATTGGTGCAGGGACACCCGCAAGCGTCGCCACCACAGCAGGCTCCACGACTTCACCCAACCCCTCCCGTATCACTCAGCGGTCGGGTCAAGCGGCTGGCCAGCCAGCCGCCACCGGCATCCCCGGTACGGCCTTCATGGGAATCAAAGATCACGCCACCCGAGTCGTTTTTGTCATCGACTGCTCCGGCAGCATGCTCTTCCATAACGCCATGCGCGTCGCCAAGTCCGAGCTGGCTGGCAGCCTTCAAAGTCTTGATGCGGGGCAGCAGTTTCAGGTCCTCTTCTACAACGAGTTCATCACCTACCTCAAGCTAAAAAACGAAGCCCAGCCCCGCCTCTACTTTGCTACCGAAATCAATCGCACCTTAGCTAAACAGCAAATCAGTGGCATCCAGCCAGACCACGGCACCCAGCATTTACCAGCCATTAAGATGGCCCTAAAGCTTGGTCCCGAAGTCATCTATCTCCTGACCGATGCCGATGAACCCGAACTCAGTTCTGCTGAGCGCAAAGAGATCGACAAACTCAATCAGGGCCGCACCCGCATCCATTGCATCGAGTTTGGCAAAGGCTCAGAACTCAACGGCGTCGACAACTTCCTCAAAAAGCTCGCCCGCGAGAACGAAGGCTCCTATCGCTACGTCGACGTCACCCGCGTCCCCCGCAATTTCAATGATAAACCCACTCCATAACGTATTCTCAACACTGAGCGAAACGGCGCTAGCTGTCGGTCCCTTCACCTCTTTCAAACAATTCCTACCGCCCACTTAACCACCCACCGAGCCGACGATGCCAATCGTCGGGTTCTTCGCACCTTACTCACGATCACGTCCACACACACGGGCCACCCAGCAGCAAAAAGCCACACCATCAGCTCGCAATGATTATTAACACCCAATCACTCACCACACTCACTCAGCGAAACCGCACTAGCCGTCGGTCCCTTCGCCTCTTTCCAACAATTGCCTACGCCTTACTCAAACTCCCAACCCTCCTCGCTCTCTTCATCATCCCCCTCATCACACTCCTTGCCGCCAGCTTCTCCTCTGCCTTCGCCGAAGACCGCGTCCTCGTTCGCACCTCCTCGGGCACCAGCAAGGTCGCCATCCGTGGCCTCATCCTCGACTACACGGGGGAACGGCTCACAATTCGCACTCAGCAAGGCTCTGCCGTCGGAGAATACACCCCCGACCAGCTTATCGAGGTCCAAACCGACTACATCCCACCCCACACCAGCGGAATCGAAGCCCTTGCAGCAGGCCGTCCCGCCGATGCACGCGCCCACTTCCAGGCCGCCCTCAAAGCCGAAACCCGCACTTGGGTCCGACGTGAAATCCTCAGCCAAATCGTTAAAACCTGGCTGTATGAAGGGGACTATATTGCCGCAGCAGAAGCCTTCTCACCAATCTATGTCAGCGATAAAACAACCTTTCATTTGGCCCATCTCCCCCTCGTCTGGTCAGCCGAACTCGTCTCAGAGTCGGCCCGTATCACGGCCATCAACTGGCTCGGCGATGAGGACCTGGTCAAAAACCTCGTTGCAGCCAGCATGCTGCTCGACGACGAGCAGTTCGCCATGAAGGCCCGCCTCGCCTTTGCCGAGCAAGCCCGTGGTGGTCCCGTTCCACTCCGATACCTGGCCCAGGCCCAGCAGTGGCGATATCGACTTGCCTCACCCGACCTCACCCAAACCGAAGTTGCTCGCTGGGAACGAACCATCGACGACTGGCCCGAATCAATTCGCGGCCCTGCTCAATACCTGCTGGGTCTCGGCTTCGCCCGCTTCGATGAACCCACCCGAGCCGCAACCGCCTGGCTTTGGGTCCCCCTCGTTTTCCCCGATGATCGCCACCTGGCTGCCCTCGCCAGCCTGCAAGCCGCCGAAGCCCTCGCTTCTGCCGGCGACAACCAGCTCGCGCTCGAAATCTACCAGGAAACCATCACCCGGTTCCCTGGCACCCTCTTCAGCGACAAAGCCCAAACCCGACTGCAGCACCTTCAATCCAAGTAGCGTCCGCCTCACGAATCAGCTTCACCCCAAGCACCAAGTTTTGAAGTTGCGCATCTCTGAATGTCGACCAACCAATCACGTAAAAACACTGTAAATCCCGCTGATTTCTTTCGTAGCCCGAAGCGTCAGCGAGGGGCATCGATCGCTTGACCCTGCCTGAGTCGTGACTTCATTCCCCCCTGTGTCTTGTGAGGTTTCTTATCAATTTTGAAGTGAATAGCGCAACTTCAAAAGCACCAGATCCCCCACCGAGCCGACCACGCCAGTGGTCGCGTTCTTCGTTTGACCCACACCATTCATCGAATAGGGCATCACTCGTGTGGCACAGGCAACTGTTGGCCGGACTGCGCAGCAGCAAGATGCCGCACCATCTGCTCCCGTCGTTCATTCAGCCCCTCACTCCTCTTCATCCAACCCGTTCAACCCCATCATCACCGGTAACACCACCCGTACCACTTGCGTGTTAGCCGCATCAGAAAAATTCCAAAGCGGCTTACGAACCACCGGCTGCTCACGAAACGTCAGCGTCGCTTCAATCGCTTGCGGCAATCGCCCCTCCACTTCTGCATCCCACACACTCGCCCAACCACTAGTCCCCAGGTAACGAAACCGTACCCCCTCCATTTCCGGAACCATCACCACTTCCAGCGGCTCTCCCATCTCAACTGCGCCCGTCCCCGGAAAGCTCATCGAAATCGTCCGTTGCCATCCCGACTCACCACCCCCAGCACTCCGGCTCAACCCCTGTGAACTTCCCTGTGGCGAACTGGCAACCACCCCAATCCCATATCGAATCATTCTCAACTCGGTATTCGCTCCAGTCCCACTTAAAGCATTCCCCGTCACCCCCCCTCGCACCAATGCGCTCCCAGTCGCACTCGCCCCCATCACCTGCAGCCGCAGCTCTGTCTCGGTCCCCTTAACCCCCCACGCAACCGTTGCAGGACTATTCTGTGAACGACTTGTTCCACTCGACGTCTTGCTCGCAGTAGTACCACCAGCCCCGGCCGCCCCAGTCACACTCGTGCTGCTGCCACTACCGCTACTGCTACTGCTTTTTGCAAACTTCTGTTGAGAACTCGTCTCGGTACTGGTCGACTCTTCGTTAGCCTCACCCTCTGCCTGCTGAAACGCCACCGACCGCAAATCGGTCTCCACCAGCCGAGTCACCGCCAGCGCAATCTGAGTTCGCTCGTGCGCCAACCGACCCGTCCGCTCAAGTCGCCAAAACTGATCAATCGCAGCGAACACCCCTACCAGTAAGCCAACCGACAAGCCAATCGCCAGCATCGTCTCCAACAGCGAGAACGCCCCCCTGCGAACCTCGATCGCTGCCCCATGCGTCATCAGGGATTCGGTTTGGCTAGTCGTCATTGGGACTTCTTGGTTGTTTGCCGAGTCGTTGTTGATTTCGGCGTAGAAGTCGATCCCCCTGCCGTAAAGATAGCCGGGTCCCGTACCAGTCTCACCAGCGTCACCGAGACTCGCCCCAGGGGTGTCGACGATTGATGGCTGACCGTCACACTCAACTTCAACAGGTCCGCCGCTGCAGTCGCTTCAAGCTGGCTCGACCAGACCCAATTCCCATCATCAGAAAACGGCACACTGCTCCGGCTTTGAAACGGCTCTGCCCCAGCCAGCATCTCGGCCAGCTTCGTCTCGCACCGAAGTAGCCCTTGAGCCTGCAGCCGAGCCGTCACACTCGCCCGAGTTCCGTTCCACAAAATATGTCCAAACGCAGCACAGGCCAGCACAAACAGGCCCAACGCCAAAATCACTTCCAGTAATGTCAGCCCACCCCGTCTCATGGTGTCACCGGGACCGGCTGAACATCCCCGCCAGGCTGCTTGGTCTTCCCTCGATAAGTGACACTCCCCACCTTCGTGGCGCCTGTCAAACCACGAACTTCAATTGTCAGCTCAGCCCCACCCTGCCCCCGCAGTCGATAAACCGCATTACTGGCAGATCCCGTTGATCGAAACACCAGCGGACGAGACCATTTCTTATCGGTCAGCTTCGTCTCTGCGGCGATATCCCGCAACGCTATCTCCGGCAGCCCCTCCATTACCGCCCCTTCCGCCGCCTCGAACGTCACCAGTCGTTCCAGCATTCCGGCCGTGGCACTCGGTTGTCGATACACCCCCGTACCAACATCAGCCGCGCCAGCCCCATTCCCCTTCCCTGATAAACCAACCGACTTCTTCACATCGCCAGCACTCGCCGTTTGTGTCTTTGCAATTTCCAGCGGTATCACCACAAACGAGTCCCCCCCGGGCTCATATCGAAACTGGTACTCGACACCACTTTCAATCGCGCGCAGTCGAGCACTGGCCAGCCCCCCCTGCACCCGCGCACCACTTTCCACCAGCGCCTGCTCTCTGGAGTACCGCAACACATTCGGTGCCGCCACCGCAGCCAGCCCACACAAAATCGCCAGCACCAACAGCACTTCAAACAGCGAATAGCCTCGCCATTTGCAACTCTCTTTGTAGGGTGTGGATTGCCGTACCATCTTCCCACCCATCACCTTATTTGGGCCGATCCACTCCATCTTTGTAGGATGTGGCGCATTGCCATCTTCACGACTACAACAATTCTCACCCACCCTACTTCGGCCCTTCCGTCCAGTTATTCACATCATCACCACTTCCATCTTCACTTTGCTTGTTAGGCCCTGCCGACCAGATCGCCGGCTTGGTCCCATTCGCAATCTTGCTGCTCGGATACTCGTAAAACAGCGCCTGCCCCCACGCATCATTCGGAGACTTCTCCAGATACGCACTGATCGGTTTCCCATCCCGATCATTCCCCGGCCGCACCAGCATCCCAATCACCTCTTCCCGCGTCCCGGTCGGATACTCTCCATCATGACCAATCGCATACTGCTTTAGCGCATCTTCAAACCCCTTGATGCTGATCTTCGTGGTCCGAATCAACGACTCCTTCTGCCGCCCCAATAGCTGCGGTACCACCATTGCCGCAATCACACCCAAAATCGCCAGCACCAATAAAATTTCCGTCAGCGTAAAGCCCACTCGCCTCCGCACCTCGGTGCCAGACCCTTGACCACGCGAGAAACAACTTGCTTTAGATAAGATTTTCATTGAAACGATTAACCTCTGTGAGCACGCAAGAGACGAAACTGTTCAAAACCAACCAGCGGCTGAACCACTTATTCCACCAGCACAAAAAGCAACAGCTGCCTAGGCAACCGAAGAGCTCTGCATGATCGGCAGCATTAACGCTATCACCAGAAACATAATGATCGATGCCATCGCCAACAGCAACATCGGCTCCAATAACCGCACCACTAAATCAAGCTGCCGATTCGTCTGACGCTCCATTCGCTCTGCCACCTGAATCAGCACCTGCTCCAGGTTATTCGCCTCTTCCCCCACCGCCACCATCTCTAAGATCTCCTCCGGAAACTGCCCCGAATCTCGCAGCGGCTTCGCCAGCGATTGCCCCGTCGAAACCGTTTCCGAAGCAGCCAGAATCGCTTCCCCCAACACCCGGTTCCCCGTTGCATCCTTTGCAATTCGCAGCGACGTCAAAAGCGGTACCCCGTTCTTTAACAGCGTCCCCAGCGCGCGACAAAACCGGGCAATGGCCAAACTTCGCACCACATTTCCGACCCCCCAGGTCTTTAGCCACAGTTGATCAAGCTGCTTCTGACCTGCTGGTGTCGCAATCCAGTTCCGGGCAAAGTACCCTGCCCCACCCAACACCATGGGCAACAGCCACCAGTAACTTTGCAGCGTATTACTTACGCTCATCAACACGATCGTTGCCGTCGGAAGTTGACCATTGTTACTCATCTCCGCAAACAATGGCTCAAACTGCGGCACAAAGTAAACCAGCATCACCACCAGAATGATGCTTCCCACCACCAACAGAAATGCCGGATACGCCATCGCTCCCAGCACCCTGCCGCGCAGTTCCTCCTGCAGTTCCGCAAAGTCAGCAATTCGCTGCAGCGAATCTTCCAGAAAGCTCCCCTCTTCCCCCGCCCGAATCATGCTTACCGTCAGGTCAGAAAAAATCCGGGGATGCTGTGCCAGGGCTGCCGCAAACCGGCTCCCGTCAGCCACCTCACCCCGCACCTCTTCCAGCACCGCTTTGAGTGAAGCCTGCCGCGCCTGCCGAGCCAACAAGTCCAGCGCCCTTAACAGCGGCACACCCGACCGCAACAAGTCTGCCAGTTGCGAATAGGCCAGTGCCAACGTCTGCTGCGGCACCCGCCCTTCCAGCCGCGCCTTAGTCGCCTGAACCGACTCCGCCAGCTTCAGCGATACCGGAAACAGACTCTTCGAAGAAAGCTGCTGCAGCGCATCTCGCTCTGAATTGGCGCTAACCGTCCCAGCCACTTGCCCGCCAGCCAGGTCCCGCGCCACATAGTTATACTCAGCCATAACTCGCTACGTTCTATTCAAGCGTCGAGCACCCGCCCCCCTCCCTTGAGCGACCGGGCGCTAGTCTTGCAGGGTGCGGCTTGTCGCACCCCATCGACTCGATGTTAGCAGAACAGGTCAGAATGGTGCGCCGTGACGCACTCTGCAACGCTAACCCGATGAATGATCTGGGCGAAGTCCCGCACCGCTACCCAACTCGCTGTTGACCCACCGAGCCGACGATGCCAATTGTCGGGTTCTTCAGTCGATGACCGTAAACGCCGCACTTTGCTCGTTCGTAAGGATGAAACAACGCCCAGGCAAATGCCCAGCCCTACTTACCAAACACCCCTGCCATGGCATCCGCTTCAATCTGCAGCACTTTACCTAGCCGTCGCGCATGGCGTTCTTCACCCGTGTATCGGGCTCCCAGAAACGCCCGCACCAGCTCGACGGCCACCTCTTCCCCCACAATCCGCGACCCCAGGCACAGCACGTTCATATCATCATGCTCAACCCCCTGATGGGCCGAGTAAATGTCGTGGCAAACCCCCGCCCGAATCCCTGGCATTTTGTTGGCAGCGATTGATATTCCCACTCCACTACCACACAGCAAAATCCCTCGGTCTGCTTGCCCCCCGATGATCGCTTCGCCCACTTTGCGGGCAAAGTCAGGATAGTCGACCGAACACGTATCATGCGTCCCGCAATCGACAGCAATCCCCCCGGCCCCCTCAATCTCCTTGAGAATCCGAGCCTTCAGCGGATACCCGCCATGATCGCAGCCCAGCGCAATCCGACCTAGTGCAATACTCATGAAGTGATGACCCATTGGCAAAAGGACGACAGCCAGTTCCAGAACCCGGTTGGTGGCAGTGACAAATCAGAGTCGCCTGAGATCAGCCCTAAGAAGCAGTCTGCAAATCCCAGCCGAGCCGACCACGCCAGTGATCGGGTTATTTCCATGAGATGCTAAAGGGTCACGAATCCGGCCATTCTGGTGAAAATCGACTGTGACCTAGCCCCAATCGCCGAATTACTCGCCCTGCTCTCTCAATCGAAACACTTCAACTGACTTTTGCGACTTCACCTAACGGCATCGACCGAAGTGCGAGCTTCATGTCAAAGCAGAAAGGTGTTCCGGCAACCAAAGAAGCAACTGGCTCATCTGGTAGAGTAAATTCACACAAACCCCAGCTCAATCTACGAGGCCCCGGTTAATAACTATTTTTCCTCTCGTTCAATCGAACTGGCCCTACACCAACTCCGTCTTCCCCATCAGATAACGGTCACACTCCCGAGCCACGCCCCGCCCTTCATTGATGGCCCACACAATCAGACTTTGGCCTCGGCGGCAGTCCCCTGCGGCAAATACCCCGGGCACATTGGTTGTGAACTTGTTGTGCTCTGCCTCATAGTTCGACCGGCTGTCCAGCTTCACCCCCAACTGCTCTGCCACCGGCGACTCGGGTCCCAGAAAGCCCATCGCCAACAGGGCCAGCTCACAAGGCACAATTCGCTCGGTCCCAGCCTTCGCCTTAAACGGAGGAGCAGCATCGACCTCAGCCAGCTTGATGTGCGTCAGTTCGCCCGCAGCGTTCCCAATGAATTCCAGCGCAGTCGTACTGAACGACCGTGGGTCCTTACCAAACACCGCTTCCACTTCGGCGTGGCCATAATCAACACGGTAAATCCGCGGCCACTGAGGCCACGGATTATTGGCAGCCCGCTCAGCCGGAGACTGGGGCACGATCTCCAGATTGATCAGGCTCTTGCAGCCATGCCGCATCGAGGTCCCGATGCAGTCGTTTCCGGTATCACCCCCCCCGATGACAACGACGTTCTTCCCCTTAGCTGAAATCGGTGCCCCGTTCTTCAGACCATCATCCAAGAGCGTCTTGGTATTGGCCCACAGGAACTCCATTGCAAAGTGAACACCCTTCAGCTCTCGACCGGGAATCGGTAAATCGCGCGGACGAGTTGCACCCGTACACAAAATCACCGCATCGAAATCACTCTTCAGCTTGTCTGCCGGAATCTGCTTCCCAATCTCGACCCCGGTGACAAACTTGACCCCCTCTTCCTCCAGCAGCTTCACCCGCCGCTCGACGATATGCTTCTCCAGCTTCATGTTGGGAATGCCATACATCAAGAGGCCACCAATCCGGTCTGCCCGCTCGTAGACAGTCACGTTGTGGCCGGCACTATTGAGCTGCGCAGCCGCAGCCAGCCCCGCAGGTCCCGAGCCGACAATTGCAATCGACTTCCCGGTTCGGGTGGATGGAAGTTGAGGAACAACCCAGCCCTCTTCAAAGCCGCGATCAATGATTGCGCATTCGATGCTCTTAATGGTCACCGCCGGGTTGTTAATCCCCAAGACGCACGAACCCTCACAGGGAGCAGGACAGACCCTCCCGGTAAACTCGGGGAAGTTGTTGGTCTTATGGAGCCGATCAAGCGCTTCACGCCAATGGTTCCGATAGACCAGATCGTTCCACTCAGGAATCAGATTGTTGATCGGGCAGCCCGATGCCATCCCCGCCATCATTGTCCCGCTATGACAAAACGGAACGCCGCAATCCATGCAGCGGGCACCCTGCTTCCGCAGATCTAGAATATCCATATGCTCGTGGAATTCGTTCCAATCAAGAATTCGCAGTTTGGGACCACGCTCTGCGGGTGTCTGGCGAGTGAATTCTTTAAATCCGGTTGGCTTTCCCATGACAATCTTGCTCGATTCGATTGAGGTAGTCTGTTTGAAAAATCGGATGCGATTACTTTGAATCGCGGAAAAGTTATTGCATTAGCTGGCGATGGTTCTTAAGCCCTTCACTGACGCGTCAGGCTTGGAAAGAGAGGCTGGCTCCGTTGAAAGAGCCAGCCATTTTCAAATTTGAGACCGTTCTAATGCTGAGCAGCGACGGCTCCCGAAGCCTTCATCTCAACCAGTGCCCGCTTATAGTCGATTGGCATCACCTTCTGGAACTTGCCCAGTGACTGGTCCCAGTTAGTCAGAATTTCTTTAGCAACAGTCGATTCGGTAAACTGGGCGTGGTTCTCAATCATCCGCTTCAGTTCGGAAACATCCTCAGCATCGACCACCGGCTCCAGTTCAACCATCTCCAGGTTGCAATTCCCAAGAAGATGCTTCCCCGGATCGTAGACGTAGGCGACCCCACCCGACATCCCTGCCGCGAAGTTTCGGCCTGTTGGTCCCAGAATGATTGCCCGGCCACCCGTCATATACTCGCAGCCGTGGTCACCCACCCCTTCGACCACACACCACGCCCCCGAGTTTCGCACACAGAATCGCTCTGCTGCCCGCCCACGGAAGTAGGCTTCACCAGCCACCGCCCCATACAGGGCGACGTTGCCGATGATGATGTTGTCTTCAGCCACAAACTTTTTGGCTGACTTTGGTGGGTAGACAACCACTCGCCCACCCGACAACCCCTTACCGACAAAGTCGTTGGCGTCCCCTTCGACTTCGAGGGTAACCCCCTTCGCCAGCCAAGCCCCCAGGCTTTGACCTGCAGACCCCTTACACCGCACATGAATCGTTTCGTCTGGAAGACCTGCTTCCTTCCAATGACGAGAGACCTCGTTACTGAGCATCGTCCCCAAGGCCCGGTCGATGTTCTGCACTTCAATGGCCGCAGTCACCTTTTCTCCACGCTTGATCGCAGGCTCGCACGTCTTGATCAGCTCGTTATCAAGCTGATATTCCAACCCATGCTGCTGTGTAATCGTGCAGTAGGTTTCCACATCAGGATGTGGCTTCTTCGCTGGCATCAAAATGGCACTTAAGTCGAGGTGCTTCAGCTTCCAGTGAGTCTGCACCCGGTCATACTCCAGCATGTCTGCCCGACCAACCATTTCGTTTATGGTCCGGAAGCCAAGCTGGGCCATGATTTCCCGAGTCTCTTCAGCCACCATAAACAGGTAGTTGATGACATGCTCTGGCTGACCATCGAACTTCGCCCGCAACTCGGGATCCTGGGTCGCAATCCCCACCGGGCAAGTGTTGAGATGACACTTCCGCATCATGATACAGCCCAAAGCAATCAGCGGAGCGGTCGCAAAACCGAATTCTTCAGCCCCCAAGAGACAGGCAATCACCACATCGCGACCCGTCTTCAATTGACCATCGGTCTGCAGTCGTACCCGACTCCGCAGGTTGTTGAGGACCAGCGTCTGATGAGTCTCGGCAATCCCTAACTCCCACGGCAGACCCGCATGCTTGATGCTGGTTAATGGCGAAGCACCTGTCCCACCCGAATCACCTGCGATCAGAATGTTGTCGGCATGGCCCTTCGCCACCCCGGCTGCAATCGTGCCGACCCCGACCTCGGAGACCAGCTTCACGCTGATTCTCGCCCGTGGGTTCGAGTTCTTCAGGTCGAAGATCAGTTGCGACAGATCTTCAATCGAATAGATGTCGTGGTGTGGTGGCGGACTAATAAGACCCACCCCTGGAGTCGAATGCCGAGTGGCGGCAATCACCTGATCGACCTTGTGACCCGGCAGTTCCCCCCCTTCGCCCGGCTTGGCCCCCTGCGAAATCTTGATCTGCAGCTCATCGGCGTTTGCCAGGTACCAACTGGTGACACCAAACCGACCCGACGCGACTTGCTTGATGGCCGATCGCTTCGAATCACCGTTAGGCAGGACGGCGAATCGCTTGTAGTCTTCGCCCCCTTCGCCCGTGTTGCTTTTACCGCCGAGCCGATTCATGGCAATGGCCAACGTCTCATGAGCTTCGGCAGAAATCGAACCAAAGCTCATCGCCCCGCTGCAGAAGCGCTTCACGATCTCTGCAGCCGAGTCGACTTCTTCCAGCGGCACCGGCTTGCCCGGCTTGAATTTCAGCAGGCCGCGGAGATGGCACTCCCGGGCAGTTTGCTCGTTGACCATCTTCGAGAAGTCTTTGTAGGCCTGCTTATCCCCCTGTCGGGCTGCCCTCTGGATGTTGGCAATGTTGTGTGGGTTCCAGGCATGCTTTTCGCCGCCGGAGCGCCATGCGAACAGGCCCGTATTGGGCAATACTGGCAATCGTGGAGTTTCTGTGCGGGTGGGGTAGCCGAGTTCATGGCGATGAATGGCTTCTTCGCCCAGAACGTCAAACGTGACCCCCTTAATTCGGCTCGCAGTACCGATAAAGCACTTATCGACCACATCAGGGCTAAGGCCGACCGCTTCGAAGATCTGCGCCCCTTTGTAGCTTTGGAGAGTCGAAATCCCCATCTTGGCCATCACTTTCAGAATCCCCTGCTTGGTCGCCTTGCGATAGGCAGCAGTGATCTGCTCGTGGGTCCAATCCCCTTCCAGTTCCCCTTCGTCCTGCAGTTCCCACAATGCTTCAAAAGCCATGTAAGGATTGATGGCGTCGGCCCCATAGCCAACCAGCAAGCAGAAGTGGTGAACTTCGCGGGCTTCACCCGATTCGACCACCAGGCCAATGCGGGTTCGCTCCTCGTTGGCCACCAGGTGATGATGCACAGCCCCGGTAGCCAATAGACTGCTGACCGGAATGCGGTCTTCGGAGACTGCCCGGTCACTCAGGATGACCAGACCGTAGCCATCGGCAATCGCCTGCCGCGCTTCGGCGCAGATGCGATCGATCGCAGGCTTTAATCCCTTGGCCCCTTCAGCCTTCGGATAGGTGACGTCAATTGTCTTGGTCTTCCAACCCCGATGATCGAGGGTCTGGAGCGAAGAAAGTTCTTCGTTGGTCAGAATGGGGTGCGGTACAACCAGTCGATGGCATTGCCCTTCGGTCGTCTCCAGGAGATTCCCTTCAGGACCGATATAGCACTCCAGCGACATGATGACTTCTTCGCGCGTCGAATCGATCGGCGGATTGGTCACCTGGGCGAAGAGCTGTTTGAAGTAATCATACAAGAGTCGCGGCTGATCGCTGAGACATGCCAAGGCCGCATCGTCCCCCATCGAACCAAGCGGATCCTTCTTGGTCTTGATCATCGGAACAAGCATGAACTTGAGGGTTTCGGTGGTGTAACCAAAAACCTGCATATGCCTGAGCAGATCATCCCCCAAGAGCCGCGGCTTCACCGGGCCGTCAGCCAGTTCGCTGAGTAGAATCCGCTGATTCTCGAGCCACTTCTTATAGGGGCGGCGATTGGCGAAGTCTCGCTTCAGTTCTTCGTCGGGGATCAGTCTCCCCTGAGCAAAGTCGATGAGGAACATCTTGCCGGGTTGCAAGCGTCCCTTGATTTTGACGTTGGCAGGATCGATATCGAGGACCCCCACTTCGCTCGCCATCACGACTCGATCGTCGTAAGTGACGTAAAATCGACTGGGACGTAAACCATTGCGGTCGAGAGTTGCTCCCACGCAGGTTCCATCGGTAAACGAGATACTCGCCGGACCGTCCCATGGCTCCTGAACGGCTGAGTGATACTCGTAGAAGGCCCGTTTGTCTTCGGGCATTGAGTGATGGTTCTGCCATGCTTCGGGGACCATCATCATCACCGCTTCGGGGAGGCTGCGACCAGCCATCACGAGCAGTTCAAGCGCGTTATCGAATGTCCCTGAATCAGAGCAGTGTGGCTCGCAAATGGGGAAGAGCTTGGCCAAGTCCTCGCCCAGAAGTTCACTTTTCATCACCCCTTGGCGGGCATACATCCAGTTCGCGTTGCCGCGAACAGTATTGATCTCGCCGTTGTGGGCGATGTAGCGCTGCGGATGGGCGCGATCCCAACTTGGGAAGGTATTGGTGGAGAATCGCGAGTGAACCATCGCCAAATGGCTGTGGTAATCGAGATCGAGCAGGTCGGGGAAAAAGGGGAGAACTTGCCCCGGGGTCAGCATTCCCTTGTAAATGAGGACGCGTGACGAAAGGGAGACCATGTAGAACATGAGAGCTTGTGGGTAGGTGCTTTCCCGCAGAGCATGGCTGGCCCGCTTCCGAATGATGAACAGCTGCCGCTCGAATGCCTCTTGGGTGAGACCAGCCGCTGTCTCGATGAACAATTGCTCGAAGTAGGGCATGTTGGCCCGAGCCGAAGGACCAATGTCGGCCTTGTCTGGCTCGACGGGAACGCTGCGCCAGCCGATCAGCTTCTGACCTTGTTCGGCAATGATGGTGTTCAGCGTGTCCTTGAAGAGCTTTCGCTGGCCTGGCTCGGTCGGAAGGAAGACGAGGCCGACACCAAACTTTCCTTCAGGTGGCAGCTTCTTTCCCAGGTCACGATCGACCACTTTGCAAAGGAACTGATAGGGGATGCCGGTCAGCATCCCTGCTCCGTCACCCGTGTTGGCTTCGCAGCCGCACGCACCACGGTGGGACATGTGACGCAAAATCCGATCGGCATCATCGATGATCTGCCGTGAGCGTTCGCCTTTAATATGGGCGACAAAACCAACGCCACAGCTATCGTGTTCGTTGGCAGGATCGTACAGGCCTTGCGCAACGGGGACGCCATTGGAAGAATACAGTGGAAGGTCGGTTGTCATGGAATTGGGATTGGTCATGAGGTCGATACCAGTTTCAAACAGAGCCAAAAGTGATCGCGAGTGACAAAACGATTTTCAAACAATTGCTTATGGTTTATGAGGGTTCAGGGAGGGTGACAGCCGATCGGGGACGGGCTGTAGGGGCTGGCTTAGCCAGCTTGGCCGCGCTCGTTGTTTCGAAGCTGGCCGCTGCAGGTTGTGATGGAACCAGCATTTCCAAAAACCGGGAGGCGGCGTTCGACAGGGGCTTCCCTTTGCGGAAGATGATTCCGAGAGGGCGAGTCCAGTCGACATCTTCGAACGGAATGGCCATCAACGACCGAAGCTCGAGTTCGCGGTCGATGGTGGCCCGGGGGACGATCCCCACACCGACACCGATTTCGACCGCTCGCTTAATACACTCGATATTGTCAAAGGTCTGCGTTACTTCGACGCCAACCTTGGCCAGCCTGAGCCAGCGATTGAGAACATCGCGAATGGGAAGTCCTTCCGTGTAGCCTACCATTGGTTCGCCATCGAGTTCGCCAGCACGGATGGATGATCGATTAGCGAAGCGATGTCCCGGCGGAACGATCAACACCATCTCCTGGGCCTGCCACGGGACGATTTCCAAATCGTTCCGCTTGGGGGCAAACGAGATCAGCCCCAGGTCAATTTGACCTGCGAGGACTTGTTCGAGAATGACGTTCGGGTGCAGGTACTGCAGTTCGAGGGCGGTGTCGGGATAACGACTTTCGAACATGCGACGATGGTGGCCCATCTGCAGAAGTCCAACCGAATAGATGGCTCCGACGCGGACCTGGCCAACGACCTTGTGAACCTGGCGATGGAGGCGATCTTTGAGCCTTTGAACCGACTGCAAAACTTCGCGGCATTCTTCGAAGACGACTCGACCGGCCGGGGTCATCTCATAAGGGCGAGTGGAACGATCAAAGAGTTTGGCCCCGAGTTGCTTTTCGAGGCTGGTGATTGTTTCGCTGACAGAGGACTGCGACTTTCCCAACCTGCGCGCAGCCTTAACGACACCGTTGAGGGCGACTACGTCGTGAAAGATCTCAAGATCTTGGGTGTCCATTGATTCGACTCCAATCAGATTCGCAAATCGGATTCGGACTACTTGCTTTGGTCTGCCTTATTTGGCAACAGGTGAGTTGTCAGATGACGAGGACCGGCCTGTTGAGGCTGTTTGCTTTATGGCTTGGTCCGCTTGCAACGCCCTCTACCCTAACTGGAGTAGTTGCGCGAAAAACGGGTTTTGCCGGATGTTTGGAGTACCGCCAGATCAAGAGATATCGCGGAACGTGATCGAGTTCGCGGTAATTAATCGCAGACCCCGATTTTTAAGAAGAATAGTGCTGCGACAAGGCGACCGTCAAGTTTTGCAATGAAAATAGGGGTTTTTTAATCGACTCGTTCGCCTTCTCTGATATCAACAGACTATTTTAATCGCTTTTTGCGATACTGCTTGTTTGGTTTCGGAAAAATAGGACCAGATTCGGATGGCCGAAGATTTTTCGGAGTTGGCTCAAGCCATGGCTAGTTGTCGCCAGGTTCGGCCTGCGGTCATCATCAGGTTGGGAGGTTGGCTTTGCCAGAAGCGAGGGGGCTGAAGGAGGGGGAAAATCGCAAAGAAGCTTCGACTAGCCGGGGCAAGACAAAGGTAGTTGATTTGCGAAGGGAGGGACGAGATTGGGTATGCTGGCGTGTTGTGGGAGTTCAGCAAGTTGTGGCAGCGATTGAAGAAGTAACAACGTGCCACGTTACCAAATGAGTCGCGAGGTCATGTGATAGGTGATGATTGAGGCGGTGTGTTTCGTGGTGGGTGGTTGGTGATGCTGCGAGACTAAGACAGGGTTTGCGAATCGGCCCGACCTGATTCTCGCATACGTTTCTGCCGAGGTGATGTTGAAGAACCCGACCATTCGCATCGTTGGCTGAGTGAGTCGTTGTACCGTGCGGCGATGAGAGAAATCTCGGTGAATGGTTGAAAAGACAAAGAGAAGCGACGGCTGGTGCCGTGTTGCTCAATCGTGTGGTGACTCGCAAATGAGGGATCTCATTCTGGAACGAGTGAACTCGGCTGATGGCCGTGCCAGTAGGATCTGTCGAATCAGATGGAGACACGGGCCGAGCAAGTGGCACACAAAGAGATGACGCCCTTTAAATGAGACAACACCTCACTCGGGATTACTTCTGAGGCAGGTCGGTAGCAGTTGAGAATGGGATTCTTGTATGTCGCGAAGCAAAGTTACCCGGGGGTTTAACTTAGTCGGGAGATTTCTGGTTCTGACTGCCTCTCTTTCTGTTTTGTTGATCGGCTGCGGAAGAGATTCAAATGAGGCCGTTGAAGCGCTGAAACCGAAAGGGGGGGCCGATGGGTTGCTTCTGGGCGAAGTGAATATGCAGTCGCAGTTCGAGCCTTACCAATACCTTCCGTTTCGTCTTGGCCAGGCTGAAGTGGCTTGGAATGACTTTCTGGCCCAATTGGGTGGCGGTCGCATGAGCGGACTATGGGAGATACTGCCCGGGACATTGCAGGCAGATGTTGATCGTGTTTGGGGTCTACTGATTGAGTCGCTTGAGCCGGAGACGTGGGCCGAGCTGGCGACAATGGCAGAAGTCATGGATGAGGTGACTAAGCAAGACTCGGAAGCCTTGGAAGAGCTGGGATTGCTGGTGCCTCCAGTGGTTGAGGATTTGGGAGTTTCTCGTCAAGACGCGGTCAAACTGATGTTGCTAGCGATGCGACGGGTGGCAGCCAAATCGTATGACGTACTTGATCAAAACATCGGCATCGGACAATCGCTGCTGGTGCATGGGATTGGAGGATCGCTGCTTGAGGATAGCCGCAGCCACACGGGAGGACCGGCTGCACGACTGCTTCAGCAATTGCAAGCCGCGAGAGCTGAAAGAGTGTCGCAGGAGATGATGCAGGCAGTGATTCGAATCGAGCTACCCGAGGCGTCTTCTGGTCGAGAACTGGCCGTATCGTTCGTTGAAACGAGGTGGTTTCCGACTCGGTTGCTGGAGAACTGGTCGACCGGGGTCCAAGTGCTGGAGGATCATGCCCATTGGTTGGCGAGTGAGGATGGTCGAACCTGGCAATCGGCCCTGCGGTCGCGTCTGGTTCAGTCGCGGTTTCAGATTCTGAGCCAGTTTCGAACGGGGAGGCCAGTGGCCCCCGGAATTGCGAAAGACGTGTTTGTCGGCTTGTTTCCACCAGTCGAGCAAGTCTCTCTGTTTGCGACCCGATTGGGGATTGTGCCTGCCGGGAAGGTGAAGCTGCGTCTGGATCGGGAGTGGTCTCAAGATGATTTGGTTGAGCTGCTTCCCGAATTGGAACAATTGACCGATCGCCCTGATGAGGCCGTTTACACCGTTGTTGTGAATCAAGGTTCGGCGGAGACATCGGTGACGCTGGGCCCGCTGGCTAAGGCAGCCGATTTTCCGGAGAGGTTGGCGGCATGGCAGGGGCGGGGTGGGAGGCTGGAGCTAGAGTCGAGTGACGTCGAAGCGCGGCGGTTTGGACTGAAAAATCGTGAAAGATAATCACAAGTAATTATTTATCAACGGTTTGCGACAAATCCATCGACGAGTTGACTTAGCTGGTCTGACGCCCGGTCTCGGCTGTTGCCACGGCCTTAACATAACTTTTACGTAAGCTTCAATATGGCTTTTCTGTAAGTTTCTCTAGAATACGGGGAGTCTCCTCCATCTTTCTCGTCGTCAGAGTTGGTCGCAGCAAATGACGGATTTGCCCGATTCCTCTGTTCGGAAAAAGCAGAGAAAAAAGTGGCTCCGCCTCGATTGTCCCCGTTGCTTGTTGCCTGTTTACTTTTGGTTTCAGGCTGTTGTGCACTTAGCTATCAAACAATCTGGCAGCAAAGCCTGCAGCTTGTGTTTGGTGGGTCAACTGCGGCTTCAGGCGCGGTTCTGGCCATTTTCATGGGAGGGCTGGGAACGGGAAATCTCTGGTTTGGTCGGCGCATCGACCAGACTGTCAATCCGTTGCGACTTTACGCTTACCTGGAATTGGGAGTTGCGATCTCGGCAGCTATTTCTCCCTGGGTAATTGAACTAGCCCGCGAAGCCTATCTGGTTTCTGGAGGGCAGACCACCCTAGGCGTGGCGCTGGCCACCGTTTATCGCCTGTTACTAGCAACACTCGTTCTGGCGGTACCAACGTTTCTGATGGGAGGAACGCTGCCGGCAGCGGCTAAGGCGGCGACATCTTCGAATGATGTTTCTCGAACAAGTTTGGCGCTGGTCTACGCTTGTAACACGTTAGGGGCCGTAGTTGGTACGGGGGTGGTTTCCCTCGTGTTGATTGAAGCCTGGGGGCTTCGATCAACACTTTTGGCTGCAGCGGCCCTGAACTTTGTCCTGGCGATAGTTGCGTTTTACTTGAGTTCGCTTCCTGGAGCGATGAGTTCCACTGACCGGTCCTTGAACTCATCTGTTGACTCCCAACTTCGTTTGGCAGCACGTTCACGTTCTCGATTAAGTTTGTCGGCGATTTGCGTTGCGGCGGGTGTCTCTGGATTCTGCTTTTTCCTGATGGAGATTGTGTGGTTCCGCATGCTGGCCCCAATCCTGGGGGGTAACACCTATACATTCGGCGTGATACTGATTGTGGTGCTGCTGGGGATTGGCCTTGGAAGCTTTTGTTATACGGTTGTCTATCGCACCCGCAGGCCGGAATCGTGGCACTTTTCGCTGACGTGCTCGCTCGTATCGCTGGCAGTTATCGCCCCGTACTGGTGGGGAGATGGCTTGGCCATTTGGGTGGCGCAGACGCAGGCCCAGTTGTCGGATCAAGACGACAAGTTTCGGCTTCTATTATTGATATGGTTCCAGGCGGCGGGCTTCGTGGTTCTTCCCGCAGCGCTCGTTAGCGGTTTTCAGTTTCCGCTGCTTATGGGATTGATTGGCGAGGGAGATGAGCAGCTCGGGTTTCAGGCTGGGGTGGCGTTCGCCGCCAACACCGTCGGGAGTATTGCCGGCGCTTTGATTGGTGGGTTTGGTCTGCTACCGCTGCTGACAGCGCCAGGTGTATGGAAGGGAGCAGCCATCATCATGTTGGTGATGGGTTGGTGGATTGGGCGAAACTCGGTGATTGAAGCCTGGACGCGATCTTTGTGGCTGCGAGGTCTGGTGCCAGTGCTTCCTTCCGCATTGGTCGTTGCCGCTTTACTGGCGACTGGGCCGACTGCTGTTTGGCGGCATGGATCGATTGGCGTTTTGCGAGCTTCGTTACCAGCAGACCGCTCGCCGAATTCGATCATGAATTGGCGGCGCAGCACGCAGCGCATGATTATCAAGGAATTTGAAGGGGTTGAAGGTTGTATTGGCCTGATGGCTCAGAACGGATTTTCGTTCTTGCTGAACGGCAAGAGTGACGGGAACGCCGTTCATGATGCTGGGACCCAGATTATGCTGGGCCTATTGGGCGGGGTGCTGCATCCCGACCCCAGAGAGGTGGTGGTGGTGGGGTTAGGGTCGGGGGAGACTGCAGGCTGGCTGGCCGAGGCGGATAGCGTGCAGCAGGTGGACGTGATCGAGCTTGAGCCAGCGATGCTGGAGGTTGCCAAGCTATGTTCGGTGGTGAACCGCAATGCGCTGGCCAATCCGAAGGTGAAGGTCTACCTCAACGATGCCCGGGAGTTTTTGCTGACCTCGCGCAAGCAATACGACCTGATCGTTTCAGAGCCATCGAACCCTTATCGGGTGGGAGTGGCAAACCTGTTTACGAGAGAGTTTTACGCAGCAGCATCGAGCAAGCTGGCGAGTGGCGGACTGTTTGTGCAATGGCTGCAGGGATACGAAGTTGACGAAGAGACGGTCAAGATTGTATTGCGGACCCTTTCGACCGTTTTCCCTAAGGTGGAGATGTGGCAAAGCCAATCGGGGGACATGCTGTTGTTGTGCCGACCGGAAAGCCTGCCAGAATCGCTTGATTTGCCTCGAATTCGGGAGCGTTTAGCCAGCGAGCCGTTTCGATCGGGGGTGGCTGCTGCGTGGCGAGTTAATACGGCCGAGCAGTTTTTTGCGCATCAGGTTGCAACTGGCGAGACACTGCAGGCTTATCGCGAGCAAGGGGCATTGAATACAGACGATCGAAACGTATTGGCTTATGGCTTTGCCCGAAGTTTGTCTCGGAAGCGGGTAGAGGTTGTACCAAAGCTGAGAGGGCTGGAGTGGCAGGCAGGTCGCTTAAACGAGCGATTAAAGCTGGCTAGTGCAGACGTTGATCGAGTGATTCGGGAAATGCTGGTGCTGGATGTGATTTACTCGCAAGCGGTCGAATGGCCGGTTGATATTCGCGAACGTTTTGCGGCCTATTTGCAGGTTTGGGAGGCGTACCGTCAGGGGAGATCTGACGTGCAAATCAAGCGATTTCAGACGTTGGGTAGTGGGCCCTTGTCGCCCACTGAAGCGGCGCTGATGGCGCTGGGGTATGCTGTTGAAGGGGTTGATGATGGAGGCCGTTTTGCCGAGTGGCTGACGGTTCATCCTGGCGAAGTGGCTGCGCTCGATGCGATAGTGGCCAATCGACTGGGAGAATCTCAACGGGCGTTTCTTTCGTTTCGCACCGCTGCCAAAACGCTGCAGACGAACCCGTGGATGCTATCGCCGATTTTGGAAGTGCTGATGCAGATCCCCGACCAGGTGAGTAGCCGCGAGCCGAGTCTGGCGGGGGACTTTGAAGCCATTTTGAGGCAGCCATTTGCTGCGGGCCTGTTAAACGCCAGTCGAACCGAGCAGCGCGTGATTGTGTCTCAAAAGACGAATATGGGACGCTTGGCCGAAGCACTGCGAGTGTACGAACCACATGCCCCGTGGCACGGGCCATTTCTGGAATTGCGTCATTCCGTTTATGATCAGCTGGGGGACCCGCTGAGGCATCGGGCGAAGCAGGAGTTGGAGCAATTTGCCAAGCAGGCTGGGCAGTAAAGCGGGCTCGAATACAGCGGAATGACGGTAAACAGCAGTGCCCAGTGCCTAGGCGACACCGGTGAGCATTTGCAGGCTTCGCTGAGAAGATTGAATTGCTGGCGTGCCGTTGAGAGCAAGATTCGAGTACTTTACGTATGGTGCGAGGCCCGTGACTAAGGTCGGGGGGGATCAAAAACGGAGTATTGCTGCATCCGAAGGTTCTTGGATAAGCTCTCAGCGTGTTCAGTTTTCAAGCGGCAGAACAATTATGAGCAATCGATTTTCGTTTCCGCCGCAGGTCAGGCTGCATTCTGCAGCCGACTACAAGGCGGTTTACGACAAGAAGTGCAAAGCCAGTGATGGGCTGCTGCTGGTATTCGCTGATCGGAATGAGCTGGGGCATTGCCGCTTGGGGACAAGTGTTTCGAAGAAGCGGGGAAACTCGGTGGTGCGGCACCACGAGAAGCGGCTGATTAGAGAGGCGTTCCGTCATTGCCAAGACGAGTTACCAGCGGGGCTTGACCTGGTGGTAATACCCATTGGGGCGGAGCTTTCGGTAGCAGAATGCCACGGGAGGCTGATTGCCCTGGCAAAGCGACTGGCGAAGCGGCTGCCGGCAAAAACGAATGACCCTTCCCAGGAATTGACGCTGTGAAGTCATCGGGCGAGGGGAAGCCATCAGGACTGGGAAGGCTTTTCACGGTGTCGCTGGGGTGGCCGTTGATTGGGTTGGTGAAGGTCTATCAGTGGACCATTCGGCCGCTGATTGGGCCGCGATGCCGGTTTTATCCGGGCTGCAGCCAATATATGATTGACGCGATCTTGAAGTATGGCCCGGTTCGCGGGGTGTGGAAGGGGCTGGGGCGTATTGGTCGCTGCCATCCCTGGCATCCAGGGGGGTATGATCCGCCGTGACTTGGTTGGGTGATCGGCGGGGTTTTGACGATACTGGGCAGGGGCCGAGGTTACTTGCGGCGCTTACGTTTACGGCGACCATTTGCCCAGCCCCAGCCGCCGCGCTTGCCACCCGATGAAGACTGATTGGCGTCATCGTCAGCCGATGCTTGATCGCCAGAATCTTCATCCCCTTCTTCATCGACTTCGGTGTCGTCCTCAGCTTCGCCGTAAGATTCGTTGACTGGAGAGCGTTGTTCGTTGTTTCGTTGCCGCTCGGCTTCCTGATTGGCCTGGCGCTGGTCGTCGGCGGTTCGCTCGGTTTGATTGCGTCGGGGCCAGCCCCAGCCCCCTCGACGTTTGGTCGTTCCAGAGTTGGCTTCTGTTGCGTTGCTAGTCAGTTCGGACTGAGTTCGCTGGTCGATGCTAGTGTGGTACTCGGTTGTCGAACTGGTTGATGCGTAAGCTTCATGCGTTGACTGCTGAGTGCTGCTGCCTGAGGTTGATGAGGAATCGGTCGTAGCTCTGCGATCGGAACTGGCCTCGTTGGTCCCTTTCCCCGATCGGGCGGCTTTGCCCCAACCCCAGCCGTTGCGGCCGGTGACCGGTTTGGCTGGCTGACTCTCTCCGCTGGTTCTCGTATCGATACGAGTGCGGTCTTGTTCGTTGGTCGTAATGGTTCGATTGGTCTGGATGGTCGACGAGTCGCTGCTGGTACTGGTGCGGTTGGTGACGGATTGATCGGACGAACGCTGATAGTCGGTGAAATGGTTTTGGGCAGCCAACTGCCGATCGGGCAGTGGTTCCGAATAAATGGTATTCGCAGTGTAGTTGTTGCTAGTGTTTGAGGTGGCAAGCCTGGTCGTTCCGTTTGCCATGGAAGGTGCGGGCAATGCAGGCTGGGCGATGGCGGGAGTCCAGTTGACTGCAGTGCGGCCGTCGGCGTCATCTACGAACCCGTCGGTTGGGGTTCGATCGCGGGCGATGCTGCGGCCGTCGTTGCGTTCATCACTTGTTGAAGTGAGAGGAGGCCGAACGTCAACGCGGGGTGGGACAAAGGTTGCTTGATCGGGGATTCGTTCGGGCTGGCGATAGCTGCCGACCGATGTGGAATTTAGCTGGGGAGGAAGTTGCGAGAAGCTGGTGCTTTCACGCTGGCGATACTTGGCTTTGGCGTCTTCTAATGCGAGCCGCTCGCGTTCGAGTTCTTCGGCCGACATCGCCATGTCAGACTTAAACGAGGCGACCGTGGTAGCAGATTTGTTGCTGGAGGACTGCCATTCGAGATTGGTATTTCCCAAGGGATCGGTGATCGCAATGCGGGTGACATCGATCCGCTGTTGATCACCTTCAATTGGATTGGCTGTTGAATTCCATTGGCGGCGGGGCTCGGCTGGCTCTTCTTCGTTGCGAAGCCAACCGGGCGTTTTCGATTGTCGCTCGAAGATTTCTTCAGCAGAAAGGTCGCGCTCGGCTCCGTCGATGATCTCTTCGACTTGTGGCAGTTTAGCAGCCTGCTCGGCCAGCATTAGTTGATCGAGCGTGTCATAAACCGTTTTGATGTCCCGCCGCTGCAGGTCGTCAAGCAGTTCGTCTGACATGGCTGGTTTCGAGGCGACACGCCGCCGCTGACTGCGAGTGTCGGCTACTGCGATGAAGAAGAGCACTCCACCCAGCGATGCACATACAAAGATGAGGCCACCAATCAAATAGGGGGCAATCCCGGGGTCAGTTGGTGGCAGGCTGGGAGGAAGATTCCAGGCGATTGTTTTGGCCAAGAGCAGTGGTGCCACATGCAAGCCACCCGGAGTTTCGTAGCCTTCGCGTTTGAAGAAGTAGCCACTCACTCTGACGGGGAGGTTAATCGTTTCGCCGGTGGGCATGTCCTTGGGAATGGCGGTGCAGACGACTCGGTAGGGATTGGTCCCCGAGTCGGCAGTGAAGACCCAACCTTCGTAGAGATCGACGACTCCATAGGGATTTTCGCTGGCGGGAAATCGATTGAGCCGTCGCAGGTCGCCGCTAATGGAAACCAGCTCGCCCCGAAAGGTGTCGGACTCGGTCATTAAGTTGAGATAGAGGACATCTTTGCGAGCTGCCATCGCGAGCGAGCTGGCAGGAATTTGCAGCGTGTGCGCGAGCAGACGAAAAAAGGGATCGGCTTCTTCGCTGCGAACGCCAAGCGTGTTGTCGCGGACATCGGCCAGGATACGGCGGTCAATTTGGACTTCTTCGAGGATTTCTCGCGTGAGCTGGGCGGCCCCTGCACGGGCGGGGTTGGTCAGGCTCCCTTCGAGCGAATCGCTCGCATCCAGATCGATGACTTTCGGGCCAGGGCGATTGGGCGATTTGGTCAGCGGGGTGGCTGGTGGGCCATCAAGCGTGTTGTTTTCGGGTGCCAGCCGGAACTCGTCTGCTTCCAGGTCCGAACTGTTCTGGTCGACAACGCGGTAGTTGATTTTGCCGAGGGGAGCAATCTCGTCGGCTGGTTTCTGTGCTTTAGTCGACACGAAATTGAACGCGACGACCGCAATACAGGCAAGGGCCAGCCAGCCCAACAGACGAGCCTGGAACGAACGGGATTGATAAGGTGAAGGCCCAAGTTCGCGGTAAGCCATATTCGGCCTGACATGGTGAAAAGACGGACCGGCGGGATCGCTGGTTTACCCAAGCCATTAAAATCGCAAGACTTACGCAGACTGCTCAACCTGCAAGTTTAACCAAGTTCAACCGGCTGACAACGGCAAAACAGGGACTTAAGGGGGCAACGAAGGTGTCGCGAAATCGAGTGCAACACGACCGACTGGCGTGAAGTAACTTCGAAAAGAAGGGTTTCGCAGACTATACCGGCGAACACGCTTTCGTCCACACAACGGCGGGCGATCGGGCGGCTGAGGGGGTCACGCAGCAAGTTCTGGCGGCCAGTTGCAGGGGGGGATCGGCCCGGATACACTGCGGGACTCGCGTTTTAGGGGGGAGATTTGCCCGCCTGAGGTGCGATTTGCATTGCCGATTAACCTGAAGAATGCCTGTTTGAAGCGAGCTAGCCTGTATCATGAGCGCCGACGCGTTATTGACTGCGACAAATCGAAGCAAGTTGGGTTCTGCCGAAAGCCGTCGGTTGCGATGGGCGGGGCGAATTCCTGCGAATGTTTATGGCCACAAGCAACCAGTTCAGTCCGTGACGGTCGGTGAAACCGAGCTGAACTCATTGATTCGCGGTGGTGTGCGTGTCGTCGATTTGGATGTGGATGGCAAGCACGACAAGGCAGTCATCAAAGACATCCAGTGGGATGCAATGGGTTCCGAGATCATTCACGTTGATCTCTTCCGTGTTGATCCAAACGAGCGGGTCAACGTCGATGTCCCCATCGAACTCAAGGGGACTGCTCCTGGCGTCCTGAGTGGCGGTGTGCTTGAGCAGCCGATTCACCATGTGCAGATCGACGTATTGGCGTACGAAATCCCGAGCGTGATCACCGTCAAGATTGGTGCATTAGGTCTCGGTCAGGCGATCTATGTGCGTGACCTGCCACTCCCAAAGAGTGCCCACGTTCATACTCCAGCCGACGCTATCATCGTGCACGTCGTTCAGGTCAACACTCGCGCTCTCGATGCGGTGGCGGCCCCTGCAGAGCCTGAAGTTGTTGGCAAGAAGCCGGGTGAAGCGGCTGCGGCTGAACCTGCCAAGGACGCTAAGAAGAAGTAATCAGGCTGGCGTCCCTTCGCTTGAGTCGAGGGGAATCGCAAACTTGAAATTGAGAAAGCCCATGGGAAACCATGGGCTTTTTTGTTGAGAGTAGAAGATGCTTCCGTGAAGATGAACGACGGCCTATGCCTTGATTTGCAACGAACAGTTGGAGTGCAATCTGGGGTAAGAGATCGCGAGACGCCTGACGTGACCCGCGCCCCAAGATACTGTTGAGAGGTCTCAAAAGAGGGGCTTCGCGGGGAAGGGAGTAGCGAGTTCACGCAGCCCTGAAGTTCCGTGTCGGCAAACGTTGCGGCCCTCATCGAAAATCGGCCGCCTGGAACCCAACTTACGAAAGAGGAATATCGATTGGGGGAGCAAGGAGCGAGTGCGTGGAAGTTGGTTGTAGGCTTAGGGAACCCAGGGCCGGAATATGATGGGACGCGTCACAACATTGGGTTTGATGTGGTCTCGGCCTTTGCCACGCGACACTTTGCTGGCCAATCGAAAAAGAAGTTTGAAGGGCAACTGGCAGAGGTGAACGTGCAGGGACAACGGGTGCTGCTGCTTTGCCCTGAAACATACATGAACCTGAGTGGCCGAAGCGTTCAGGCGGCTGCCAAGTTCTATCAGATTCCACCCTCCGACCTTTTGGTGATTTGCGATGACATGAACTTGCCGCTAGGTCAGTTGCGGTTGCGTGGCAGCGGAAGTGCTGGCGGGCAGAAGGGGCTAGCGAATATCATTGCCTGTCTGGCCACGCCTGACGTACCGCGACTGCGGTTCGGTGTGGGGCGACCGCCGGAAGGGGTGGTTGCAACGAACTATGTGCTGGGCCGCTTTGCGAAATCGGAATACGAACCAGTGACGAATGCGATTCTGCGAGCGGTGCAAGGGGTGGAAGACTGGTTGCAGTTGGGGACCCAATTGGCCATGAACCGAGTCAACAGTGAGGGTTAGACTTGCCGATTGCTGCCTGCCACGAAATCGAACATCTGACCATAAGAACTTATCCGAAAACCTCTGACGCATGGATCGTACCCCTGAAACAATGGAGTTTTCGAACAAGCACAACCGGTTTTCGGATAGGCTCTAAGCTCAATCTAACATCGAAATCTCTTTCGACTCATCTGATTCATTCGACAAACACTCGTCATCGGACAACATCATGTTTCTGCGAAGCTTACTTGCCGTTTGCGTTGGTTCGCTTTCCATTGTGTCGGCGATGGCTGGTGAGTCGGCGTTTACCCCAGATGAACGGGGATTCGCACGGACCAAACCATTCTTTGACCAGTATTGCCTGAAGTGCCACGGGCCCGATTCGAAGGAGTCGAGTTTCAAACTGGGGGAAAAGCTTCCGAACGATTTTGCAGACCGAGCCGTCCGTGAAAAGTGGGGCGAAGTGCTGAATGTGCTGGGTGGCCACGAAATGCCTCCTGAAGGGGAGCCGCAACCGACACCAGATGAAGCAGCCGCCATTATCGATTGGATTACTGCTCAATTGGTTGCTGCCGAACAAGCAGGCCAGAGCCAAACGATTGTCATGCGGCGACTGAATCGCAACGAATACAAGTATACGATCAAGGACTTACTGAACGTCGACTTCGATGTGTCGATGTTCCCGCTCGATCCCGCGGCTGGCGGGTTTGATAACAATGGAAAGACCCTGTCGTTCAGCCCGCTGCAAATGGAACTGCACGTGGCAGCAGCCCAGCAGATTCTCGACCGGGCGATTGTGACAGCACCCCGGCCTGACGCCATTAAGTGGCGGTTCGAAGTTGATAACGGTGCTGCTGACGACTCGACCCGGATACGCATTGATGACAAGAACAACCCGATCGTGAACGCAGGAAATAACCCGCTGGTGAACGGATTCAAGAAGATCCATCACCCGTCATGGGATAAGGGAATTGGTGTCCGCGATTTCAGGGTTCCCGAAGCTGGAAACTACATCGTTCGTCTGCGTACTTATGGAAGAACTCCTGGCCGCACGGAAGTGGTCACCAGTGCCAAAGCCATACTGCAGGCCCGGTTTGACCAGCAAAACAAAGAGAACCCGAACGGCGAGCGCTGGCACCGAGAAGCATTCGACAACGACCTGAAACATTTCGAAGTTGACCCGAACTATGGCTATGGTCCCCCGCGACTAAAGCTGGTTGTGCAACTGGGCCCTCAACCAGCGACCATCGCTGAGTTTGATGTCTCTGCGAAGGAATCCTCGCCGGAGGTCTTCGAATTTCAGACCTACTTCACGGCCGAGTCGGCCGGGGTCTTTCTGGAGTATGCTTATGATGTTCCGTCGGTGGTGGAGAACTTCTGGATGATTGGTCACGACGCGTTCGCGCGCCCAGAAGTCTATGTTGACTGGATTGAGCTGGAAGGACCAGTTTTTGAAACAGCAAACGCCGCGGCTGCGGCTACGACTGGTAACACCAAGAAACCAAAAGCTTCTAAGCTGGCTGCACAGGCTGCCTGGCCACCCCTGAGCCATTTGGCGATTTTCCCTGAGCCGTTTCCCAAGGCGAAGTCGACCACTCAGTTGGTTAAGGCCGAGCGTGGCTATGCTCAGAAGACACTTGAGCGATTTATGCCGAAGGCCTATCGCCGTCCGGTGACAAAGGACGAAGTGGCGACAAAGTTGAAGCTTTACGAAACGGCTCGCGACCAGGGAAGCGATTTTGTCGACGCGATGAAGCTTTCGCTGGTGGCGGTGCTGGCGTCACCTCACTTCTTGTATATGGCAGAACAATCACCTGATGGAGCAGCGGCGGCTAAAGGCTCAATTGAAGGTCGGTTGTCGCCGTATGAATATGCCAGCAGGTTGTCCTACTTTTTGTGGTCGTCGCTGCCAGATGACGAGATGCTGGAATTGGCCAAAGAGAATCGACTGGCTGACGACAAGGTGGTGAAACAGCAGATCAAGCGAATGCTGGCCAGCCCTAAGGCTGACCGCTTCGTCAAGGGCTTTGTCGACCAATGGTTGGGACTGCGCGAAGTGGGGTCGAATCCTCCCGCAAAGGATTTGTATGCTCGTTACGATCGACATTTGGAGCTATCGATTGTGGCTGAATCTCGCGAGTTTTTTCGAACGATTCTGAACGACAACTTGAACGTGATGAACTTTGTAAGTAGCGACTTTGTCGTCATCAACGAGCGAATGGCTCGCCATTATGGCATTCCCGATGTGCACGGGGACGCGTTTCGAAAGGTCAAGGTTCCGGAAGGGGTCGAGCGGGGAGGAATTGTGACCCAGGCCAGTATTCTATCAATCACTTCCAACGGAACACGAACCTCTCCCGTCAAGCGAGGGACGTGGGTCATGAAGAATCTTCTAGGACAAGACCCGGGACTGCCTGTTGCGAACGCGGGTGATATCGCTCCCAAAGTCCCCGGGCTCGATAAAGCGACCGTCCGGCAGCGACTGGAAATTCATCGGACTCTAGCCCAATGCGCCCGCTGCCACAACAAGATTGATCCCCTTGGCTTTGCACTTGAGAACTTCAATGCGGCTGGTGAGTACCGCACGCATGAGGGGTTTGGTTATCGGGGCCGCGTTGAACCTGGGGACCCGGCCATCGATGCCAGCTCGAAGCTGCCAGATGGGACCCCCATTACCGGGGTAACCGGTTTACGGCAGGCTCTGCTGACTAAGGAAGACTTGTTTCTGAAGTGTCTGGCAGAGAAGCTGCTAACGTACTCGCTTGGGAGGGAGTTGACAGTGGGCGACACTCCAACCGTACAAGCGGCAGTCAAGCACATGAAGGCGAACGACTATACCTTGATTTCGTTGATCGAGTTTTGTGCGACGTCGGATAGTTTTCGAAACCGTTGATATGGCAGCACTGTTGATGTACAGCTTCCATACAGGAAGTTTGTTGCTTACAGCGAGCACTAAAGCAGAACGGGCGTTCCATCAACCTGGTTGACGGACGCCCGTTGAATACAACAATGTGTTTCGCGGCCAATTCCTACGGTGCGATTGGAAACCGGGTGCCGGTTGAGGGTGCCACGGCAGCAGGTGGCTGATTCTCATACGCTCCGACTGGAGCGATCTCCTGCTGAACAGGTTGCCCGCCGTAGTAGTAGCCGGTCATTGCGGGTTGCATCTGACCGTAGGGGACCATTGGCATCGTAGGCTGGCTGTGACTCATCTTCAGCATGGTCGCCTGGTCCTGGTACTTGTGCCAGAACTGCTGCGAATAAGGCATTGTAGGTGGCTGGCCCCAACCTGCTGACGTTTGCGATTGCGACAATACGTCTTTGTAGTTGTAAGGCCGAAAGAAGACGTGGCCGCCGTAAGCTGGAATCTCCTGGTGATAACCATGGACCCAGTTCTGGTGACTATCGAACGGGTATCGCTGTTCGAATTGGCCTTCGACCCCAGACTGTCCAAAGGCGTTACCCAAAGCAGGGTATCCCGGAGCTTCGGCTGGGGCGGGCATTCCGACCTGCATGGAAACGCACAATGCCACTTCAGCGGCGATTAAGTTAATCATGAATTAGGCCTCCAGTCCCTGGACGCGTCATTAGTTTGCAAAGCGGAGCAGAGAATGGTTAACAGCGCAACAACATCCATTTCCCTGCCTCGATATATCGACGGCCAGGCCAATGCACCCATGCTTTTCTAAGAACAACTGCGCTGCTTCACCAACAGATGTTTCAGGAACAATCCTTCAACTCGATGGCCAATTCCTGCAAAAACCGCCGATTGCATCCGGCGTCGAATCGTTCGTGGTTTAGAGTTTAGGTGTAAAGCAGCCTCGGCGCGGTATTAACCGGTCAGGCATTGACTCAGCAAAGACCTCCCTGCATGGGTTCCAGCAGTAATTGTCCTGCAGGGTAACGCGGAGTTTGGGCACGAGAGAATTCTGATCGGAGAATGGGATGAGAGTAAAAGCAGTAGCGATTGCAGTCTCAATGGTCCTTTTAGCAGGGATGGCTTCTAACGAAGCGAGTGCCCAGTACGGGGTAGCCTACCCTGGATACCCGTCCACAGGGGGAAGCTACAACAGCGGTTACGCCAGCGGATCGATGTACTATGCCCCCGGTGGGTACGACGCCAGAATTGGCTCTCCATACTATTACTACGGTGGAGAGCAGGGCCTGGTTTCGGGTGATCCTTACGTCAATCACTTTGGCACGGGCTTTCAGCGGTCTGCTGTCCACGGCCACTACCGCTTTCCCTACTACAACTATCGCGCGCCGTGGTACTACCCGGGGCGGGCGGTCTACAACCGGGATACAAATTTCCCGTGGTAGGCCTTTGTGGTTAAGTTGAGTTTAACGCCTTGGGGGGTGAGCCACGTCTAGACTCAACCTCTCCTAAGGAAAGGTCTGCCATCAGTAACTTTTGACCCGACCGCTACAGATTACCGATTGCCCGTTGGCGAGCAGGATGAAGAACCTGTTTCTCGACAACGGGCATTTTTGCTTGTTCGGCTTCGGTTTCGGTGCTTGAGAAACCTTGCGGGTTGCTGCTGACTTTCCGAAGCGATTAGCGCCCGAACATCCCATTTTCCCAAGCTTTCGACATCCAGTCGCGCCGATGAATTGGCCGGGAGATCGAATGCGCCTTGAATGGATGAGAGACGAAATCGGTTTCCAGCGGGTTTTGATAGACGATCAAGACTTGCTGCAAGTGACGCACGGATGACGGTCACCAGAGATGTTTACCTTCGCTTTCGTACAACGAGTCAGTTGTGCGGTTGAGACGAAGGCAAACAGGAGCGACATTGGATGTTGAAACTGACCTGCTTCGAGACCACTTCAGCAACGCCCCCCGATCAACTGGCGGGACGTACGCCTGTCGATGGGCGACTTTCCTCGCCTAAAAGCCGTCGAGCCTGGACCGCATGGGTTGCCAAATCATCGGCGTGGTTATTGGCGATTGGCCTTGGTGAAGTGGCGTTTGCACAACCATCACTCCCCTTGCCACCCGACCAAGCTGCGTATACTGAAACAGAGATGGCTCCGGCAGGGGGCCCCATGCTGCAACTTCCTGCAGGGGCATTGCGGGCTGGAGCGATGAATACGGCTCCTGCCGTTATCCAGCCAGTTCAGAATACAGCTCAGTCGGCCCGGGCGTTGCACCATCTCATTCAGGCGATGCCCAACAGCTACGAAGATTTGGAAGTCATCGAACGCCGTAGCCAGATCATTATCACTCGCGCTAACGTCGTTCGAATCGCAATCGCCGACCCAACGGTCATCGACGTGTTGCAGTACAGCCCACGCGAGCTATCGGTGATTGGTGTTGGGCGAAACTCGGCCACCACCACGTTAACGATCTGGTTCGAAAACGTGCCTGAGCCACTCAACTACCTGGTGAAAGTCGTGCGTGACCCCAACGCCGACAATCAGCGACGGGTTGACTATGGCAAGCTAGAACAAAAATTGCAAAAGCTGTTCCCCAACAGCAAAGTTTACCTGATTCCAATGTCGTTCAAGATCGTGGTGCGGGGTCAGGCTCGGGATCAAGAGGAAGCCGCTCACATCCTGAATATCATTCGGGGTGAAGTCATCAACCAGGAAGGGAGCCTGTTAGGTCCCGGCAGCTTTGCAGGTTCGAACCAGGGTGTTCTAAACGGCGGGGTTGGAAACAGCTTCGATACGGGAGCCGTCGGTGGGTTTGGGGGTGGCATCGGTGGCGGGCGGTTTGGCGCAGCTGACGCCTTATCGGGGTTGATCGTCAACGAGCTTCGCGTTCCTGGCGAGTATCAGATTGCAGTTACCATGCGGGTGGCTGAATTAAAGCGGTCTGAGCTGAATAAAATGGGGACCGACCTGAACGTGCTGTTTGCCAACAGTCGTCAAGTATTGCGATCGTCCCTTGGGGGCGGGGCAGGGACGGTCGGGGCGGGGCAGGGTGGGGCGGGGCGAG
>JAIXVG010000127.1 GCA_027483145.1 Planctomyces sp. | reverse complement strand
GGTAGGTCGGTGTGGTCCCATCGGCCAGTGCAGGGAGCGTGGTGGCCACCAACCTGCCTTGTGCGTCGTAGGCAAAAGTCTTCGTTTGGCCCAAGGGGTCGATCTCGGCCACCTTTTGGCCCAGGATGTTGTACTGGGTACGAGTGGTGACCGTTTGGGTTTGCCCGGTGGTTTGGTCAATGCCGCTGGTGGTCGAGGCAATCACCCGGCCCAATAAATCGAATGTGCTGGTCGTGGTGACGGCCTGGGAGACATCGCGCGTCCCATCGGCTCGAACGGCCACCCCAGACGTGGTCCGGTACGCCCGCCCTTGGCTGTCGTACTCGGTCAGCGTTTCGGGACGAACCACGATGAACTGGCCGCTGGCATTTCGGATCGAGACGGGCGTTCCCAGTTGGCTGACCACCCGGCCGAGCGTATCGTAGGTATTGGTGACCTGTGAAGTGAGCGAACTGGCCTGCATCGCCGCTGGATCGGCCGCCGAAGCGACATACGACCGGCTTTCTGCCACCCGACCAAAGCTGTCGAACGTCGTTTCGCTGCGGGTTTCGAGGCTGCCGGAAGTGGTTAGCCGGGTTTCCAGTTGGCCGTTCACGGTGACCAGTTCGACCGTTGCCCCACTCCGGGTTTCGGATTTGTGTACCCGGCCCAGGGCATCGTACTGGGTGATACTCACCCGGCCAGTCAGGGCTGCCGGGATAGCATTGGGTGCAGCCGGGTTGGTGGTTCCAGCCGATAGCGAGACTTCGACCGCATTCAGGCTGGCCACCGTGCGGCCCAAGGCATCGTAGACCGTGCGGCTAACCAGATAGACCGTTTCACCCAGTGCATTGCGGGCTTCTTCCCGAGTTTCGACCACCTCACCAAACCGGTTGTAGAGGGTATAGGTCGAGAGGGCTGTCCCTAACTGACCATTCGCACCGACAGTGGATGACGAGGTACTAAGGACTTCGCCCGCGTTGTTGTAGGTGGTGGTACTTTGGGAAACGAGTTGCCCGGAACTAACCAGCCCACTTTCGACCGTAAACGCGTCGTATTTGGGGGGGTAGGTGTTGATGGGGTGAATGAACGGCGTGCGGGCTTCGAGACCCGTCCCGCTGAGCGCGATGACCAGCCCGTTACGCCGCTGAGTGCTACTGACACGGCCAGCCGCATCGTACCGGGTGAAGGTCCCGGCTGTGGCGGGCATCTCTCCGGTGCTATCGGCGTCCAGCGGTTGAACAAACGGATCGGTCTGGTAAATCGCCCGGCCAAGAGCATCGTAAACCGTACGCGTGGTTTGCCAGTAGGTTTTGGAGACCAGTTGACCAGCAGCGTTTGGCTCTTGGGCAACGACTTGCGAGCGAGACTGGGTCACGAGGCCCCGGGCATCGAACAGGGTTTCGGTGACTAGGCCCGTCTCGCCAATGGTACGCAGCACGCGGCCCGCAGTATCGTAGGCGGCATACGTGGTGACAATCCGGCGCTGGATAGTGCCGTCGGCGGAGAGACCATCGGCTACTTCTTGAATTTTGGGACCATAGCCACGATCGGCATAGATGGTTCCCGAGCGAAGCGCGACCAGGTTGCCGTTTTCGTCCCGGACGTTGCGGATCGTCCCTTCGAAATTGGACACCTGGTATTGCGGATGCGATCCGGCCAGACCAATCTTGAATTCTTCGGGGATGCGGTACCAGAAATAAGTCTTCAAACCGTAGGCGTCGGTGCGCCATTCGACCCGCCCGCGTTTGTCGTATTCGTTTCTGACGAGTCGTTGGCCGGTGGGGCTATAGACTTCGCTTAATAGTCCTCCCGTGAGGTAGGTCATGCGGGTTGTCTGCCCGGTGGGGGAGGTGCTGGCCACCATGTTCCCGGAACGATCAAGGTCGTTCTGGATTGTATTTCCCAACGGATCGATTTGGGCGAGCAAATCGCCGGTAGAATTGTAGATGCGCTCGGTGGTGAGGCCGCGCGGGTTGGTGATGGTGAGTGGTTGATTGAGGTCGTTGTAGGTGTAGCGGGTCGTCAGGTCGTTTTGCTCGCCGTTGGTAGCGTCGTCAATCTGGCCCACGACAATGGTTTCAGACAGGACGTTTTTGCGGCCATCGAACGTCCGGAGAGTGATGCTTCCCAGCGGGCCATCTTCGCGAACGACGTTCCCCTTCGTGTCGTAGGTGAGAAGCGTGCTGTTACCCAAGGCATCGATGCGGGTTTCTTGCCGCAGGCTGCCGTTATACAGCAGTTGCGATAAGTTGCCGGCTGCATCGGACAGGCCCGAGATGCGCCCGTCGGCACCGTAGGTGACAAGGGCGACGCGTTGACCGGCAGCGTCGATAATGGCTGTTAAAAAGTGAGGCCGCGCGGGGTCGGCGTATTCGTACCGAGTGGTTTGGCCCTGAGGAGTTGTCACCGCGATAAGGTTGCTGGCGACGTCGTATTCGTACCGCGTTTCTTGTCCATCGGGATGGATAATCGCCTCAATACGACCCTGCCCATCCCGGCGGAAGAAGACCTCGTCCCCGTTCGAAGAGAAGATGCCATCGGAACGATAGGTGAGGACATTCCCCTTGCGATCGACGATCGACTTCAGTTGATCGGTTTTGGGATCGATGTTGTACTGCGTTCCATCCCGCAAGGTGACGGTATACAGCGAATCGAAGATCGGATTGGCCGGGTTATAGCTGGATAGACCCGCCTTCGTGATGGCGTAGAACTGCGTTTGGTCGTACTGGAGGCGAGAAGCGGAAACTTCCAGCTTGGACGTGGTCCCGTCGACAGCAATGAACTTGGGGACATAGTAGTAAGTGATGCCGAGACGGTCTCCCTTTTCGACGGTGGGTTGGAAGATGAACTTTTGCACTGAACCATCGGGGAGCGTGATATTGACTTGCGTCCCGAGTTCGAACGCGGGCCAGCGAGGGTCGTAGGAAATAGTACTCGCGCCGCTGGAGTATCGCGGCTGGACATCGATGTCGGCCATCCCCATTTCCCAGCCATAGCCAAACGCCCCTCTCTTATTGGCAGCGAGCGTGTTATAGCTCCGCTCAATAACGATAGGTATTTCGCCCAGCGGCACCGCCAAATCAACCAGCCCCAAGGCCAGGTTCCCCAGCTTGAGATCGCTTTCGATCTCCAGGGTTTCGCTGTAATTGACGACACACCCGGTTCCGTCCTTGGCCTCAATAGCGAGGGTGTAAATACCGCTCTGGAGGGCGGTGGTGTCGATTTGAGCCAGGGGGCCATTGATGACTGGTGCAGTCCCCTGGGCGATGACGCGGCCGGCTTCGTCCCCTTCGAGAGTCAGGGTAACCTTCCACCCGGTCACATTGTCGTCGCTAATTTTTCCGTTGACGGTAATTGGTTCGGTAATGAGGGGAACCAGATCGGTTGAGATCTCCACCACAGGTGGCCGACCATCGTTCGGAACATCGACCGTGTAGTTACGAGTGACTTCGCTGGCGTTACCGGCGGCATCAATCGCCCATGCTTTCACCGGGATGACTCCCGGACGATCGAGGGTAACCAACGCGCGGCCATCAGCATCAAGAGTTAGTGGCCGGCCGTCGAACGTAATCTGTCGGGCCACGACGCCCACATTGTCGTAGGCCAGAATTCGTACAAACCGCTGATCTCCCACGACACCTGTTGTTCGTGACACGCCGGTAACCGTGCTATAGCCATCATCCATACGGAGACGGGTATCGGGCGCTTCGGTATCAGCTTCAACCGTTAATACAAAGCTTTGCGAGGCCTCCTGACCATCCGGATCACGGACGGTGACCGTCGCTGAATGAGAGCCAATATTGTCGGCCGTTGGCTTCCAGCGGATGTCTCCACCTCTCGAGATAGTCATCCCTTCTGGCGCAACATCCAGACGATAACTGAGCAGTCCCATCGGAACGCCGGCCGTGACATTAAGGTCGTACTTGTAAAGCAAACCCGCGGTAATAGTTGCTGGCGGCTGGGATTGAAACTCAACCGGCACGGGCACAAACGTTTGCAATTGGAAGGTTTGCTGTGCAAAACCGCCAAAGCCATCACGGACTTCAACTGTGATCCATGGCCAGCCACCCGGGGCTACGGTTGCGGTCAATAGGCCCGTTGTAGGGTGAATCGAAGTTCCAGCGGGCGGATTGACAAGTGAGTAGGTTAAACGATCGCCATCTTGGTCGGTAGCCTCCACTAAGAACGAGAATGGCTGACCAAGCGGAGTTGCCGATGGTGCCCCTGTTAGAAAATACGGGGCGTTATTCGGCGGAGCGCTAAACGCTTCCACGTCGAACGATTGCACGCTGCTAGCACCGAATGGATCAGTTACTTTCACCGTTACGGTTACTGTTTGGTTGACAATTGGTTCCCACCGAATTAACCCGGTATTGGAATCAATTGTCATTCCCGCTGGTGACTGGACCAGCGAATAGACGATTGCATCACCATCAGAATCTCGCCCGGCAACAGCATACGTGTAGGGTCGGTCGAGCCGAGCTTCAGTCTCTGGAATCGAGATAATCCGAGGCGCCGAGTTGAATGGATTGACAGCGATCGAGAATTGCTGTTCGCCTGCTTCTCCTCGTTGATCAACAACCCGGATGACCACATCATGGCGTCCGAGATCCTCCATAGTCGGTAACCAGCGCAATGCTCCAGACTCGGATGATATGCTCATCCCGTTGGGGCCGGACACCAGAACCCACGAAAGAGGCTCGTTCTCGGGGTCAATAGCGATCGGATTGTATGCGTAACTGCGTCCTGCAGTCACCGTATCGAATGAAGCAGACACAATTCGCGGCGGTAGATTGGGAGCTTCTGCCGCCACATTGACAGTAAAGGACTGCTGGTCGGAAAGGCCAGTTGAATCGAGAACTTCGATCGTAACTGACTGGCTTCCCACCTGCTCAAGGGTTGGAGTCCATGTCACTCGACCTCGGGTGTCGATGTTCATTCCTGCTGGGCGGTCGACCAACCGATATGTAATTAGATCATTCGCAGCGTCAAAGACTCGCATCTGGTAAACGTACTGCACACCAACTTGGGCGACAGAAGGTGGAGTCGATTCGATCTCTGGTGCGGTCGGGGTTCCGGCGGCAACGACGGTCACATTGATTGTCTGCCGGGCCACGCCCCCCCGAGAATCGCTGACCTCAATAACAACTGTCTGCGTGCCAATCTCTGCGGATACTGGCTCCCACACCAATGTATTTGTCGACGCGCTAAAGTTCACATTTGCCTGGTTGGAACGAATCAGGAATGACAACGGTTCGCGATCGGCATCCTGGGCAACCACTTGGTAGGTCCATGGTTGGCCGACCATTGCAATTGTTGATCGAGGATTAGAAACAATCACCGGAGCCGAATTGGGGATCTCACTCGTTAATTGAAATCGTTGGACCGCAAACATGCCCAACTCGTCCACAACACGGATTGCCACTTCGTATTGGCCGGATTGCTTGACACCTGGCAGCCAACCTACAGTCCCAGTTTCCGCATCGACCACCATCCCGCGCGGAGCAGATAGCAGGCTGAAAGTCATGGCACCACGGCCGCCCGACAACGTCGGCTGATAGCTGTATCGCTCTCCGGTAACGGCAGTTGTGATCGGAGTGCTAGTAAACGAGATTGGGGTCGCTACGACAAATTGGTCGGTCACGGCAAAGTCTTGCCACTCTCGAACTTCATTCGGCTCAAGCACGAGCGATCTCATCCCGGTTGCCGGGGCCGTCGGAACGAATCCACTGCTTCCTTCCAGACGAATCAGCGTGGCCTCTGGAGACAGCGGCGCCAGTTGATACCTTCCTGTAGAGTCCGAAATACTGAAGACTTCAGAGCTATCGCGCCGCCCGTTTCGGTTACGGTCGTTGTAGACAACGCGACCTGCCAAGCCCCCTTCTGAAGGATCGACCACCCCGTTGCCGTTCGCGTCGTTCCATACTCGGCCCCTGACGGTGGCCGCCAAAGCCGTCGTAACAATCAGTGTCATCGACTGGACGACTCGTCCTCCATTTCCATCCTGAACTTCAATTTGAACAACTTGATTGCCAAGTTGGCTTTGTGACGGAGTCCACGTCAACACTCCTGTTGCTGCATCAATATCCGCACCGGCCGGGCCAGTGAGCAAACGATAGCCGAGTGAGTCTCCATCTGCGTCTATAGCCCTGACGTCATAAGTGAATTGCTGATCAACAAATGCGACAAGTGGCGGATCGCTACTGATGACTGGAGCCGAGTTGCCCGACGCCATCTCGACAAAAATGGCCCACTTGTGAACTGATGTCCGACCATCCGGATCGGCGATGGCCACTTCCACGATTGAGACGTTCACCTGCTGGCCATTCGGTGTCCACTCGACAAGGCCCGAATCACGGTTGACTGTCAGCCCGGACGGACCGTTTACTAATGTGAACTGCGTACCGCCGCTCTGTGCAAGGTCAACAAGAATTCGGTAACGATAGACTTCGCCGACACGTCCTAAGATGACCGGTTCTGACAGGACGACCGGCGATACAGCTGAGCGAGTGGAATTGACACCAACGTCAAACCGCTGCCGACTTGTCGCCCCAAACGAGTCTGCGGCCTCGATTTCAAACCGATAGTTCCCAGGATTGATATTGGACGTCGACCAGTTAAGCCTGCCGTCTGCTGAGAGCGTTGCTCCGGCCGGGGCGGCAATCAAACGATACGAGACGGCCTGCTGTTCAGCATCAACTGCTTTTACCTGATATCGGTACAGCGCTCCAATGCTCGTTGTCGTTTCTGGAAGACTGATGAACTGTGGAGGGCTATTTGTCGCCGACAACAAGACCAGATCGTAGTCAAATACCTCTCGATCGGGATTGGCGAACGCCAGGGTTACCAAGCTCGTTTTCTCATTAGCCGTCAGCCATCCGTCGGTGTTTGCGTCGGTCAACCGGTAGTACGGAATTCCTTCAGGAGTGATACCATCAAAGTTAGCAGCGGTTACTAGTGGATTGGTGATGTTCTTGACCCCGAGGAGCAATGGCCCCCGGAAGTTTTCCGTACCTAGATTTCGGAGCGAAACATCTGCGAATAGCGTTCCGGTCGTGTCAACAAAAGATGTGCGGCCATACTGCGGACGCAACACAGAGGCGCCACTTAAGACCTCGCTTTCGGCAAGGCCTGAAATGTCGGCTGTAGCGACAATGGTCATGCGGGTGACGGCAGTCCCCCCATAAAGATCGGTGGCTACGACATCATAGACAGCTTCGCCAGAGCGAGTTGTCGGTTGGTGAAAGAATCGACCGCTGGCGTCAAGTCGGTTCACTGGCTGACCATTTACCGTAACCGAAACGACGGGGGCATCAGGGTGACCGGGCAGAGCGGTTCCACTAAGCAGGAAAGTCGTTCCACGCTCGCGTTCATTACGAGGAGGATTATCTAGCTGAATTGTTGGAGCAGCGACAACCCATGACAGAGGTGTTGAAGTCGTGTAGCGACCGGCAGACGCATAAATCTGATC
>JAIXVG010000262.1 GCA_027483145.1 Planctomyces sp. | reverse complement strand
GCCGTTCACGAAATGAGTCCGCGGGCTTCTGGCCCCTTCATTCGGGTGAATTGTGGCGCATTGAGCGAAAGCCTTCTTGAAAGTGAACTCTTTGGTCACGTGGCCGGGGCCTTCACCGGTGCCAATAGCGACCGCCAGGGAAAATTCCTGCAGGCCAACGGGGGCACCCTCTTCCTCGACGAAATCGCCACTGCCAGCCCCAGCCTGCAAGTCAAGCTGTTGCGGGTCTTGCAAGATCGCGAATTTGAGCCGGTGGGTGGCAACAAAACCCACAAGGTCGACGTCCGGCTCATTCTGGCCACCAATATCGATCTCGAAGAAGCAGTCGCCAAAGGCGAGTTCCGCCAGGACCTCTACTACCGAATCAACGTCGTCACCCTCATGCAGCCCGCACTCCGCGAACGGATTGGTGACATTCCGCTCCTGGCAGAGCACTACCTGAAAGACTTCATCCAGCAGACCGGCAAGAAGATTACCGGATTCAGCGATCAAGCAGTCCAACTGTTGCAGCGCTATCGCTGGCCAGGCAATGTCCGCGAATTGGTCAACGTGATCGAACGAGCCGTCGTCTTAACCAAAGGCTCGGTCATCGGCCCTCAGGATCTCCCTGAAAATCTGCGTAAAGACGAACCACTCTCGATCGAACCATTGGTATTGCCATCAGGTCAAGTAGCCAGCAATTTGAAGTCGGCCCTGGCCAACCCCGAAAAGCAATTGATTCTCGATGCCCTCGAAGCAGAAGGCTGGAACCGCCAGCTCACCGCCCAGAAGCTGGGAATCAACCGCACGACCCTCTACAAGAAAATGAAGAAGCTCGGCATCTCCTTCGAACGCCAGTTAATGGGCCAGCTGTAGACACCAAGTCCAAACAGCATTCAAGCGAGCCTCGGGTGTAAACCCGAGGTTTCGTTTTTGGTGTATTCGCACCTCAGCTCCAGGTCAGCCCAACCACACCTACCCTACTTGCTCCGAGCCGCCGCCACCCCCGGAAAAGCCAGCGATTGCACCAGCCCCAGCTCAGTCGGCGTCAGCAATTCTTCCTGCTTCGGCTCAACCGAAAACAAGAACGAAACCTGCTGCCCCGTCGGTGCAGCCACCAGATAGTAAATCCAGTTCATTGCCTGCTGACCAGCAGTCCCCGCGACCTGCACCCGATACTGGTACTTCCCTCCACTCCCCGGCAACGCCTCAGCCTTTTCGATCTTCTTCAGTTGGTCTTTGAGCGATTGCTTGATGTCAGCCTGAAACTCCTCGGGCGAGGTATGCTGCCCCGGCTTCAGCTGTGGAGCCACCGCCACATTGCATTGAGCGACCAACGACCCTTCATGCATCAATCGCAAAATGGCCATCTTTTCAGATTGATTGAAGACGTACCATTGACGAGGATGCTGCAGCGCCACACCCCAGGGAAGTTCATAACGCAATAAAAGGTCTTGGGAACTGGCCGGCTGACTGGCCCGATCGATAATCGCAGCGTCAGCTAAACGACCTGCATCTTGTGCAGGCTTGCGTAACAACCTCACCTTAGCGGTGACGTTCAAGCCCGGTGAAACAACCCCCACCGTGCGGCGTTCTTTTTGCAACAGCTCCAGGCTTTCAATCGCCCGGTCCGCTAAGTGATAGACAAGCTGACCATCCAGTTCGAGGTTCGACTGGGCACCCAGCGTCGCCCCTTCGACCGAACCACTCACCTTGATGTTTGCTTTTCCCCCCTCGACCGAAACCAGCTTGCAGGTCACATCCTGCTTAACGATCGCTTCTAGTCCAGCCAATAGCTGCACAGCCCAAGCTGCCGGGGTCCATGTTTCTCCAATTGCCACCTCCGTTCGCGGCAGCAAACTGGCAAGAACCAGCGAATCGCCTGGCGTCTTCAGCAGGTCTAGTTCATTAGCCGACAGCGAACCACCCAGGCTCGATATTTCCGGACCTTCAGCCCGTCCTTGCACCACAATCAGCTTGAGAGCCGCAGGCAACGAAGATGGGGTCTGCTGATCTCCCACCTTGATGTCAGCTTGGGTTTGCTCGTAGTCTCGAATCGATCGCAGCGATTCGCTGTCACCACCCGGGCCAACCATGCGCCGCTCGCGATAGGTCAGGCCTGCCTTAACAAGCAACGAGTGGGGGACCGACTTACTCTGATCGACAGCCGTCTCAACAGTTCCGCCAACCTCCAGGCGAATCCCCACCCCGAAGACGCGAAAATCATCAGCCGGTTCTTCCAGTCGATACTTCGTCTCGTCTCCATAAGCATCAACGCCCGCCAGCGGGGCTACACTACCACAGAAGAGCAACGCCCCCAGCAGCCAACCCCTTCCGCAGCTCCGCACACAAAGCACTAAGCCCATCCCAAAATTGACAGCCCACATCCTGAGGCATCCTGTTTGAGTCGCAAAATCGAACCCGTCCGGTCAGCACCGAATTCCTGGCAATCAAATGCTGGTAGAAACGCTACGACAACTTGAATCCAGGAGGGAACTCTGCCTCGTTGAACATACCCCACGCACCAGTTTCTGGGAATGTCGAATCCGCCAAACGGACCCGCGTTCCATACCACCCATCAACCCACTAAATCCCCGGTATCCAGCCAAGTCAAAGGTACCTGACGAGCCGACAATGCCAATTGACGGGTTCCGCAAATTCATGGCTGGGCTACAGCAGGTGGAAGCAACTGCGTGCCGAATCACGCGTTGATGTTCAGTTACCGAGTTTGGGTACCAACCAATAGCCCGCAGCGTCAGCAAGGGATCTTCTTTTACCCGGCTCAACTAGCAACCGTTCACGCACCTCGCCGCAAAAACCGCAATGCGGCCTAGTCCTCTACCGCAGCTTCACTCGGATGAAACTCAGCCCAGCGGTCCCACGCATAGGTCCATTCCATCCACAACCGCATCACTGCCCATAACGGCCGCATTTGCTGTAGTTCTTTCGGGCCAAGCTTCACCTGTGACTGACCTGCCTGCTGCTGCGTTGCTGCCAATAACCCACAGCGAGCAGACAACTCACGGCACAACGTTTCAGCCGTCAGGTCACCTGCTTCATTCGGGCTGGTTAACCCTGCCCCGTTGGCAAACACAAACAACTCGAACAATTGGTTTCGATACGGATCAACTTCCAGCGGTCGGGCAGCCGACTCAGCCGCTTGAAT
>JAIXVG010000227.1 GCA_027483145.1 Planctomyces sp. | reverse complement strand
GTTCCAATGACGATGGCATCGATTTTGTCATCGGCCAAGAGTGCTTCAACCGTCGGGTAGACCGTTGGGATCCCGAACTCGGTCGCGATCTTTTGCCCTGAGGTAGCCGAGCGGTTCACAACACCTGCGACCTTAACGCCGGGAAGCTGCTGGAACGCAGGGAGGTGCCGCTCTCGCATATTGGCTCCGGCGCCAATGATGCCAATTCGAATTTCGTTCGTAGTACCCATACCGTCTTTGCTGAACTTTTGCTGAGTTGATGTAGTTAACTGATGCAGGTGAACTGATCTGAGTTGTGGCTGTTACTACGGCTGCGTCATGGATGTTTTTGCAAGTTAGTGAGTCACTGCGAGCAAATCACCCGACGACTTGCGTCGTCGACTCGGTCGAAGACCGTGTGTCAGGTGACCAGTCCTTCTTGTTCGAGTACCCATACCAAAAGGCCCTTGGCAAAGTGCATGCGGTTTTCGGCCTGCTGAAAAACGATGCTTTGTGGGCCGTCAATCACTTCGTCGGTCACTTCGTTGCCCCGCTTTGCTGGCAGGCAATGCATGAATTTGCAGTTCTTGGGGGCCTGCTTTAAGAGAGCTGCATTCACTTGAAATGGGCCCAAGTCTTTGCGTCGTTTTTCATCTTCGGCTTCCTGGCCCATGCTGGTCCAGACATCGGTATAGACAATGGCCGCATCGGCCAGGGCCGACTTGAAGTCCTTCGTTTGGACAATGTCGGCATGCGGGTAACGCAGCTTCAGGTCGGCGATGAACGAACCGGGTAAGCGATAGGCGTCTGGGGCGCAGACGACGAACGGGACATTCATCGCGGCGCATGCAGTGGCCAGGGAGGTGGCGACGTTATTGCCATCACCTACGAAGACCAGTTTCTTTCCTGCAATTGAGCCCAAGACTTCTTCCATCGTGAAGAGGTCTGTTAGAGCTTGGCAGGGATGGCGCAAGTCGGACAGCCCATTGATGACGGGGCAGCCTGCGTGGTCGACGAAGTCATCGATTAGCTTTTGCGAGAAGGTGCGAAGGACGATGATATCGCTGTAGCCGCCAAGGACGCGGGCGACATCTTCAATCGACTCGCGTCCACCGAGGCCAGCCTCTTTGGCGGCAAGAAACAGGCTGCTGCCACCTAATTGCATGATGGCCGCTTCAAAGCTGACGCGGGTGCGAAGAGAGGGCTTCTCGAAGACCTGAGTGAGGACGCGACCGGTTAGCAAGGGTGGCCGATGCCCCTTGTTCACCCCGGCCTTCAGCTTGGCTGTCAGTGAAAAGAGGAGTTTGATCTCGGCAGTTGAAAGTTCTGCCAATGAGTTTAAGTGTCGCATGACAAAACTACCTGTGAATTTGGGCGGCAACCGTTTCTTCGCCGACACGTGATTGATAAGTCAATTTAGAACCCCCCTGCTACGTTGATCGCAACCTTCAGCAGGAACCGCTAAGGAGCAAATACGATTGGACTCTGTGGCCTGTTCTAAGAAATCATCCGAAAACCTCTGATGCCATCGATCGTACGCCTGAAAAAACGGGGTTTTCGAACAAGCACAACCGGTTTTCGGACCGGTTCCAAAACAAAAACACGCCGGACAGATCGCACCCGGCGATCTATCCCGCGTGGTGAAAGGACCCTCTAACTGATTCAAAGACCCTAATTAGCGAAGTGAGCAAAGATTCCGAAGGGTTGTGAGCTTCAAGGAACACAACCAGGTTTTTGAGACGGAGCCGGGTTATTTGGTGTGTGCCATTTCTCGCAAGACTTCGCTGAGGACTTCGCAGCCTTCGTCGACCTGCTCGGCCGTGATGTTCAACGGAGGAAGGAGCCGGACCACTGTATCATGGGTGGCGTTGATGAGGACACCCCGCTCCATGCATTTCCCGACAGCGGGCGTAGCTGGAATCGTTAACTCCATCCCAACCATCATCCCCCGAATCCGGATATCCGCTACAATTGGTAATTCATCGCGAATGGCTTCGAAATGCATGCGGAAGCGTTCACCCATGAGTCGTGCATTTTCGAGGAGGCCCTCTTCTTCGATCGTCTCGACGGTAGCGATGCCGGCAGCCATGGCAAGGGGGTTACCGCCGAAGGTGCTGGCGTGCATGCCAGGCCTCAGGCTGGGGGCAATTTCATCTTTGCAGACGAATGCTCCGCAGGCGACCCCGGCAGCGACTCCTTTGGCGAGGGTGAAGATATCGGGCTGAATGCCTGAGTGTTGATAGCCGAACCAGTGACCGGTCCGGCCCATGCAGGTTTGAACTTCGTCAAAGATCAAAAGGATGCCGCGCTCGTTGCATAAGTCGCGCAGGCCCTGCAAGAACTCATTGGTGGGGATGTTGATGCCACCTTCGCCTTGGACTGGTTCCAAGAGAATAGCGCAGGTTTCGTGATCGGCCAATTGCTTGACCGCTTCGAGATCGCCAAACGGGGCATATTGAAAGCCAGGGACCAACGGGTGGAGGCCTTCGTGATACTTGGGCTGGGCTGTTGCAGAGAGTGCCCCGAAGGTTCGCCCGTGGAAGCCGCTGGTAAACGAAATGACCTTGTAGCGACCGGGACCAGCGTGGAGCCGGGCAAGCTTGATGGCTCCTTCGTTCGCTTCTGCACCGCTATTGGCGAAGAAGACTTTGCCGAAGCTGCGGGTGCAAATCGCCTCGGCGAAGTTTCCCTGCGCTTCGGTGTACCACGTGTTGGGGACGTGAATGAGGTTGGTGACCTGATCCTGAATGGCCTGCACGACCTTAGGTGGGCAATGCCCCAGAATGTTGCAACCCCAGCCGGGGAAGAGGTCGAGAAAGCGGCGTCCTTCGGCGTCCCAGACATAGCTTCCTTCGCCCTGCACGATGCAGACGGGGTATCGGCGATAGTTACCAATAACGTATCGCTGGAATTTCTCGATGGTGTCTTGGCTGCTTTGGGTTGCTAACGCGTGCATGGCTATTGTTGCCCAGTACTTTCAGAAGCCCAAAAGAAGTAATGACCGACGCAGTTGACAGAGACCTGACGACATTCAAATGGGGCAGCCCAAATGGCTTATGGTTCCTTGACGCCAAAACCTAATACTGGTTTTAGTGCATAAGGACCGGTTGATTCTGGGTCGAAAACGCGGACCACAGATTGTAATTGAGCCTGCCGCTCGATTCCAAGCCCGCATCTCGGAGGGTCAGCGGAAAGAGCCATTTACCTGGGAGAGGTTCGGCTGGGGGGTCTAGGGCTAGTTCGATGCGGTCAGCGCATCGAATTAGCCGCACGTAAACGTTCGTTTAGAGAACGATTTCGGTTCCAATTCCTTTGTTGGAATAGACTTCCAGCAAAACGGAGTGTGGGATTCGAGCGTCGATAATGTGAACTTTTTTGACCCCGGCCTGAAGTGCTTCGAGGGCGGCTTCGACTTTGGGGACCATTCCGGCGTCAATTGTGCCGTCGGCGATGAGTTCGCGGCAGCGGGCCGAGGTCAGATGTGACTGTAAGGTGTTGGGGTCCTTACGGTTAAGGAAAATTCCGGGAACATCGCTTAAGAAAACGAGTTTTTCCGATTGAATAAGCCGCGCAACAGCGGCTGCGGCGGTATCTGCGTTGACGTTGAGCTTCTGGCCGTCTTGGTCGAGGGCAATCGAGGGCAAGACGGGGATCGTGCCGCCGCGGCAGGTGGTGAGCAGCAAATCGCGATCGATATCGGTGACTTCGCCAACGCGGCCCAAGTCGATTTGTTCGCCGTTGGGTCCCGGGAGGGTGAGGCGTTGGCCGCGGAGGCAGTTGACCGTGAGGTAGCTGAGGCCCGTGGCGTCCCCCCCTTGGGCAATGATTTCGTCGACAAGCGACTGGCAGACTTCACCGGCGAGGACCTTGGCGACGATATCGAGGGTGGCGTCGTCGGTATAGCGGCGTCCCTGGATGAACCGAGGTTCGATTCCCGACTGGCTCATGGCGTGGTTGATCGCTTTTCCGCCGCCGTGGACCAAAATTGGCCGCATGCCGACCGATTCCATGAAGATGACATCGGTAAGGAAATGCTTGACCGCTTCCGCTTCTTCGAGGCAGCTTCCACCGAGCTTGATCACGACGTGGCGTCCGCGAAACTGGCGAATCCAGCCCATGGCTTCAAGCAGGACATTGGCCTTGTCGATTGCTTCCTGGAACGGTTGGCTGGTTGTTTCCATCGCGGTGGTCACCAAAGGGACTTTCTGAAAACGGGTTTTGGGGGCAAGTTTGGCTGTACAGCCACGTCTATCTGTCGCATCATTGATTGATAGGATCAAGGGAACGCAGGTTTTTGGGATTGGATCACGCGCAAGAGAGAATTCGTGGTGGCTATTTCAAGAGAGGTAGCGTCGCTTCCCCGGTTAGACTGCGAATGGAAGACCGCATAGAGTTAACTATGGACTACCGTCAATTGTTTCTTGCCCAAACACCGATCACAGCAATCGAAATTGAGGGCTTCAAAGCGATCAAGGATCGCGTTCGGCTAGACATTAAACCATTAACTGTTTTGGCAGGAACCAACAGTTCAGGAAAGAGCAGTGCTTTTCAGCCGCTCCTGTTGATGAAACAAACCCTTGAATTGGCGGCAAACGACCCAGGCCCCCTTTATCTCAGTGGGCCGAATGCCCCGTTTAGCGGATTTTCTGAGACTCTTTCTCACACCGAGAGCGGAGGTGGAACGTCGTTTCGTTTTCGAGTGGAACACACAATTGATGAGAGCAAAACCCAACAAGACTTGCTTCTGGGAGAGGTAACACTGTCGACGTTCTTGGAAACGTCCTTCAGAAAAGCCGTAAAACAAACTCCGTCTGTCGAGATCGACGAATGGATAATTTCGACCAATGGTTTGAGGACAACGATCAAAGAGCAAGAATATCCGATTGAAGAGCTTCACGGTTTTGAATCGCATTTTTATGTTATGGAAGAGCAATTCACTCCTCAATACTACGAATCATGGAGTATTCGTTCCATCCGCTGCTTGCCAGCGTTTTTCGCCAAAGTAAAACCGAATGTATTGATGGTTGCGTCGGTAGATGGTCCAGGACATCAAGCGGTAAAATCGACGAACACACCGCAGAGATCTATCCCATTATTGGCTGAAGCCGTCGATCGGCTTGATGCCTCGTTAGCTTTTTCGATTCATGTGCCTGGGCTGCGAGGGCGACCTGAGCGCGTGTACGAAACCGCAGGCAAGACAAATGGGAAATACCCCCAACTCTTTCAGAACTACATTGCCACCCTTTTGGTTAATGATGAAAACAATCTTGTTGCAAAAACGGCCAAGAGGTTGCGAGAACTACGTCTGACATCAGGCATCAAAGCACGAAAGGTTGACGACACACGAATTGAGGTGCTCGTCGATCGTTTGCCGGTGAGCAGCGGAACCGATAACCAGGGAGATGGTTCAGACATGGTGAGCATCGCCGATGTCGGGATCGGTGTCTCTCAAGTGTTGCCGGTAATTATCGCGTTAGAAGTTGCTGTTCGGGGCCAATTGGTTTACATCGAGCAACCAGAGTTGCATTTGCATCCTCGGGCACAGCACAAGTTGGCCGAGCTTTTGGTCGAAGCGGCCAATCGCGGGGTGCGGGTGGTGATTGAAACCCACAGCGATTTGTTGCTATTGGGGATTCAAGCCGCTGTGGCAAAAGGAGAGCTTGACCCCAAAAGTCTCGCGATGCACTGGTTCAGCCGCGACGCCGAAGGGTTCACCAAGGTCAATACCGCTGATGTCGACGAATACGGCCGGTTTGGTGATTGGCCTGTCGACTTCGGGGATGTCGATTTAGCTGCCCAGTCAAGATATCTTGACGCGGTCGAATCGCGATATGCGGCAAAGCCTCGCGTGGGGGGTACCGTTGGGCCTTAAGGATGTCCCAAAGTATCGCTTAGTCGTGGATGCCAATGTGGCTCGCTCTGCTAACGAGCAAGGACTAGAAAATGCCGCTGCTGCGGTAGTTTCTCGCCGTACGCTGGAGGCTGTGCGTGGCGCCGGGCATCGAATCGCGATGGGAGATCGACTGCTGGTTGAATGGCAAAAGCATGAGTCGAAATTTGCCAAAACTTGGCGAGTTGAGATGGAGCGTCGCGGCAAAATTGTCCGACTTGACGATGCGCCAGCGCCTCATTGGGACACTTGTTTTTCACAACTGGTTGCTGATCAGTCTTTCGAGGCTCAGAACATCTGGAGTAAAGTTAAAAAGGATTTGCATTTAGCTCAGGCTGCGACAGAAACGGACAAGCGGATTGTGTCCGGCGACAATAACATGCGAGGACACTTAAGTAATCACGGTCAATCTGCAGATAACTTAATGGAGATCATCTGGGTCAATCCTCAGGAAGCAGGCTCCGTCGATTGGATTTCAGCCGGTTGCCCCGACGAAGAGCGTCGCAAGTTGGCGAACTACGTGCCGGGAGAAAACGGCTAACCTGCGGCGACCTCAAGCAGCGAGGACCTCGGTAAAGGTTGATCAACGAACTTCCGATTGGATATGACTCAACTGACTCTTCAGTGTCTTCATGCGACTGACAAAGACAAAGTACTCAAGCGATCTTTTCACTATCAAGCAAGTCAATTTGTTTCATGCAATTCACCATTCGACCGGCGACGGAAGGGGATACTGAGGCGCTCAGCGAGTTCATTGAGCCGTTTGTCGCCAGCAGGCGGTTGTTGCCGCGGACACGGGATGAAATTGAGGATCTCACCAAAAACGGTTTTCTGGCGTTTGCAGGGGAGCGGATCGTAGGTTTTGCTGCGCTCGAGGTTTATTCGCCCAAGCTGGCCGAGCTACGCAGCCTGGCGGTCTCGCCGATTTACCAGGGGCATGGGATTGGGAAGGCGCTTGTTGATGCCTGCGTGGCTCGGGCGAGTGAACTGCATATCTTCGAAGTAATGGCGATTACTTCTTCAGAAGAGTTTTTCCAGAAGTGCGGGTTTGATTTCTCGTTGCCTGGTGAACGGAAGGCGTTGTTTTTGCAGACGAGGGAAAATTATTAGTGACGATGGATGGTTGATTATCGATTAGAGAACGAGGAAAGGGATGGGCGGGAGGCGGGATAGCGGGTGAAAGGTTGTGGCAGTGATCAAGAAATTAGAACCCTCGCCCGATGCGGCAGACGAGGGTTCTGTCGGAGCTGGTTGCACGATGCAGTCGTCGGGGCTGCAGTCGTTCGCCACGAGACATTTCGGCTTCGAAAGACACAAACCCGAGCAGTGGTATAACCACCTTGGCTTGGTCCTGAAGCTTGGGTTCAAGACAGCTGTTTCGTCATTATGGCTTGGGCGGAGTGGCCATTTTCATCAATTCTTCGGTTCCCATAGCCTTGATATTGGGAGGCAAGCCGGGGATCGACACGATAACGGGCTTCTTGGGGACATCCAGTTTCAGGCTGATCTTGTCTGAGTTCTGAAAGACTTGTGCAACCAGCGGAGAGCTATTGATGTTCATATAGGTTTTATCAACCTTCGTTTCGCCAGTCCCAGTCGGCATGACAGCTGCTTTGTAGGTTCCCACCGGAAGCCCATCGTTCTGCTCATAGGTTGAAAAGGTTCCTTTTCCCGACGAGTCGATATTTGCGATCGAGATTGGAGCACCCTTCTCGGCATTGTCTCGTTGCATTCGGACTGTCACAGGTCCATACGGCTCGTCGCCGACCAGGACCTCGCACTCCACTTTGATGCATGGCAAACGACCATTGCCACATCCGCAGGCGATTGTGAGCAGAAACGCTGTACCGATGACAAAGTGGCCTGGAATCGAGTTGAAGGAGTTAAGCCTCACGAAAAGCCCTTTTTTCTTCCGGACGCCACATGGTTTGAATCGAGCAAGGTGGCAAGTAAGTGGCGCTCTGGCCATTTCCAAGAGGAGTTTTGCCCGACCAGAAATAAGACGGATTGATCTGCTGTTTCGCACGTCAAGGGTCAATCTCGATCGACCACTACATTCGGTCAATATCTACTGCGTTGGTTGATGTGGCTAATTGCGATCGCGAGTTCAACAAGAGCTTGCCCTTAAACGCTTGGCGGGTCGACTGCTTCAGTAGTCTGTTCGCAGCGGACGGAAAACCAGTTCTTTTACGGAGATCGACGGAAAAGGGAGGCGTGCCCGGCGGAAGCGAGGCACCCCTCCCTGCTGGAAGTCAGACGATTCGCTTAGAACTCGCCGATCGTTTCGCCGCCTGATTTGGTGACAAGGTTATTGAACACGCTCCAGTCAATGTTTTGGCTGATGAACCGGACGGTTCCATCTGCCATGGTGAACTGAGCACCGCCAGTGTGAAGGCTGCTGGCCCCCGGCCAATCGTTATTGATACCCCAGAGGGACATGAATGTTGGCTCAAAAATGTAGGGCTGGTTTCCTGACCCTGGTGTCCCATAGGTGAACCAGCCGGAGGTTGCCGACATGGCCGAGCCATCAGGTGCGACGCCATACTGACTGCGATCGAGTGGATTACGACCGGCTTCGACGTCACCGGTGAAGTGGGCACCAATGAAGGCAGAACGGACCAGCGGGTCTCCCCAGCGAGGCTGTCCGCGACCGTTGGAAAAGCCCCCACCATTTTGCGTGCTAGGTGCAGTGGTCTCTCCGACAATGATCGTGTTAGATGTTCCGTCAGGGATATCGGCAATGCGGTTCGATTTGTGTGGTCCGAAGATCCCTTCGGCGTAGCGATTTCCTGCGGCGTCTAAATCAACGCCAGCTCGTGCCCACCAATCGGTCCCACCAGCGCCCGAATAGCTAGTGATCCAGACCCCTTTTGTTCCGCCGGGAGCGTCTGGGACACCCGTCTCGGATGGGCAGCGCAGAGCGGGGACTTTGCTTCCGACGAGAGTTCTGTTTGTTGGAGCAGTACCGGTGTTATCCCAGGCAGGGAGGCTGAAATTGAATTGATTGAAGAGGGGAGCCTGATCCATGTAGGGGAGGACTCTGGTGAGCCAAGTGTGGTGATGTGGACGAGCGGAGGTGGGAGTAAAAACCCCCCAAGTGACGGCGATGGGGAATCTGCCGAATACATCGTTGTAGTTGTGGAGGGCCAATCCAAGCTGCTTCAAGTTGTTTTTGCACTGTGTTCGTCGTGCCGCTTCGCGAGCTTGCTGGACGGCTGGGAGCAGTAACGCGATCAGTACTGCGATGATGGCGATGACCACCAGCAGTTCTATCAGCGTAAAGCCGGAGGGTGATCGGTGCGTGCGAGACCTGTTGACCATGTGAGGGTTCCCTAGAAACGGGTGAAAGAAATTCGGAGGCAAAGAGAATGCCGTCCGTCGACCTCAGCTTGAAAACTTGATTGGAGCAACGGAAAAGAACTTCCCGTGCAGATGCCTATGTTCTGTTATGCGATGTGGCGGCAAGTTTGTAAAGACAGATCAGCTGGAGTTGATCCAGATTTCGAGAAATCCGAGCGCAAAAACCGCTATGTTCGAGACTCTGAATCGGGAATCAACGAGTTGCCCACTAAGAAGCTGTTTTCAAAACCGCAGTATCGTCGATTCTGGGAATACGTCGCCCGTTTAGAATGGGGGGAATTGGGCCAAGCGACTCGATTTCCGGGTTGGTTGGCTGCTGCAACGAAGAACCCGACGATTAGCATCGTCGGCTCGGCTGGCATTTGAAAACAGGTTCTAAGGCTTCTCCCTGACCTCAATCAGTTTGGGTAACGCGTTCCGTAGCGATGGGAGTGTCAAAGTCCGACCGATACCGGCGTTAAGTCGAGCACAGGGATGAACTTCAATTGGTGCTAATGCACTTCTCAAGACACTTGATTTTCTACAACATCGGCAGTGATTGGCCTAAAGCCGGGAGAGGGAGCAACAGAGTTTGTATGCAGCCTGATAAGGATCCGCGTCCTTGGCAATGGCACTACTTGTTGCAATGCGGGTGGCGCCGGCTTTGATCACGGAATCAAGGTTGGCGGCGCAGATGCCGCCAATAGCAAACCAGGGGATGGCGACTTCGGCGGCACAGGCTTCGACGTATTCGAGTCCGGCGAAGTGGTCGAACGATTTAGTCCCTGAGGGGAAGACGGGGCCAACTCCCAGGTAGTCGGCACCTGCTTTGATAGCAGCGCGGGCCTGGTCGATGGAGTGCGTTGAAACTCCAATGAGGGCGTCGCTGCCCACAATTTTGCGGACGGCTGCTACTGGCAATTCTTCCTGGCCGACATGGACTCCGTCGGCATCGGCCAAGAGGGCGATGTCGGGGCGATCGTTAATGATCAACAAGGCTCCTGCGTCGCGGGTCATTTGTCGCAATTCACACGCTCGCTCTAGAAGCAAGTTGTCTGGCAGTTGCTTTTCACGCAGTTGAAAGAGTTTCACGCCTGCTTGAAGAGCTGCTTTGACGACGGTTTGCCAGCCGCCGTGGCATTGGCTATCGGTAACGAGTAAATAAACTTGTTGATGTTGCAGTAACTCGAAGCTGCTGGCTCCAAGCAGAAGTTGCTGTTCGATTGTGTATGACTGGTAGCGGAGTTGCTCGATTTGTTGAGCGAAGAGGGGGTTAATGACCTTCCCGAACTCTTCCATCGACCGCAGGGCTTCTTGAACCCGTTTGCAGGCGGCACGGACCGAGTCTAATGGTGTGCTGCGTTGATATTCGGCTGTGGTGTTAATGGTTGTGCCGACGTCCGACTCGACAGCTCGGGCGGTGAGCAGGCCTCGTTCAGAAAGTCGTTGTAAGGCGGAGGCCAAGTGATGCCGCAATTGCTTGGTTTGCTCTGAGATGTTGCGGTCATTGCGAATAAACCGGGCGTAGTCTTCGATGACACGCAGCCCTTCGCGGCAACGATTGGCGTTGGCATCAACGGCTCGATAGGCCTCGGTGGTGGCGGAAATTGCTGGAGCAAGCCAATCGCGAGCGAGGGTGACTTCGATTGGGGCTGTCCAGGCGATCGTTTCCCCGGCTGGCTGGGTGGTTAGTCTGGCCGTGGTGACACCTGCTGCGGCGAGGATTTGCTGGGCCGCTGAGGGGACATGGACGAGGGCGACGATCAGGTGGTCGGTGCCAATATCGCGCCCTCCAGATTGGCTACTGGCGACTTCCCGGGCCTGAAGGAGGACGGTTCGCAAATCGTCATTGTGATGATTGGCAGAGAAGTTTTGAGGTGTTTCAATCGTGCTTGGCAAAATTCCTGTAATCAGGGCGAGGTCCGTTGAAGCCTGTATAGGTTCGGCTTCGGCGATATCGAAATCGATTTTCACAGGGAGGATTTGGCTCAAACTGGCTTGTAGCAGCGCTAAATCGGTTCCAATGGAGGCAAGTAACTGATGTGCCCGAGACTCTTCCGAGAGGATGGCAGCCAGAAGAGTGAGGGGGGTAGCGGGCTGCTGAGCAGCGTGAGCCAGAATGGCGGTTCTTTGCCAGGCCCGCTGAGCGCTGGCTGTCAAAAAGTGTTCCATAACTGGCCTTGTATCGCGGTTGCACGTGGTTTACGAGATAAGATTCTAGCAGGTGGGGGCCTGTTTTCGCATCAAATGTCCAGCAACTGAAGGGGTTTGTGCTTTAGGCAATACGTTGTGCAGTCAAGGTTTACGGTCAGAGGAGCTGAGGCCGCCTTGTCTGGTCTTGGGCCGACCACTACCATTCGCAGTTGGTAGGATCGTGTGAGTTTTGAGGATCTAACTGGTGGTGAGCAAACGAATCGGAATCGCGTGGAACGAGTTTTGCGACCGGATTGGGGCGAAAAAGAATCAAGGGTAAGCCCGTTTTGAACTGGACTGCCCTTTTTCAATACACGAGCCCCATCGAGTTTTTGGTCGGGTGTTCAACGTTCTTCAAATCTCAATCATTCAAACTTTCAGAGCTAATAGCGATTCAAGTCAAAACAGAGCAGAAGCGGTAGTGGTGCCCAAGCTGGCATTCACCTCGTCCGATTTCTTTCGAAGCGTTTTCTAGGGAGGCACCCGTGTACGAACGATTTACTGATCGTGCCCGAAAAGTCATGCAGTTGGCGAACCAGGAGGCGCAGCGCTTCAATCATGAATACATTGGAACCGAGCACATTCTGCTCGGTCTGGTGAAGGAAGGCTCTGGGGTTGCTGCCAACGTTCTGAAAATACTGGATGTTGATCTGCGGAAGATTCGACTGGAAGTCGAGAAGATCGTCCAGTCGGGACCAGACATGGTAACGATGGGGAAGCTGCCGCAGACCCCACGGGCCAAGAAGGTCATCGAGTACGCGATGGAAGAAGCGCGGAACCTGAACCACAACTACGTGGGGACCGAGCACTTGCTGCTGGGGCTGATTCGGGAGCAGGAAGGAGTTGCTGCACAGGTTCTGATGAACCTGGGTCTGAAGCTCGAAGACGTTCGCGAAGAAGTGTTGAACCTCTTGGGTCACGGGATTGAAGGGGCAGAGGGTTCAAGCGAACGGGGTAACCCTGCGACTGCTGGTGGAGCAAGTGGTGGAACATCTGGTTCGACCAAATCGAGCAAAAGCAAAACGCCTGCGCTCGATAGTTTTGGTCGCGATCTGACTGAACTGGCACGCCAGAGCAAGCTTGATCCGGTCATCGGTCGTGAGAACGAAATCGAGCGAGTCATCCAGATTTTGTGCCGTCGGCAGAAGAACAATCCGGTCCTGCTGGGTGAAGCGGGTGTCGGTAAGACGGCCATCGTGGAAGGCTTCGCGCAGATGGTTGTCGATGGCCTTGTCCCAGAACTATTGCGGGACAAGCGAATCGTGGTGCTTGACTTGGCGATGATGGTGGCCGGGACCAAGTATCGTGGTCAGTTCGAAGAGCGTATTAAAGCTGTGATGAATGAAGTGAAGCGAGCACGCAACACCATTCTATTCATCGATGAACTGCATACTCTAGTTGGTGCAGGGGGTGCGGAAGGGGCAATTGATGCTTCGAACGTGCTCAAGCCTGCATTGAGCCGCGGCGAACTGCAGTGCATCGGGGCAACAACGCTGGACGAGTATCGCAAGTACATCGAGAAAGACAGCGCGCTCGAGCGGCGGTTCCAGACTGTGATGGTCGAACCACCATCGCCTGCGCAGACGATCGAAATTCTGAAGGGACTTCGCGATCGGTATGAATCTCATCACCGCGTGCAGATTACCGATGATGCTCTGGCTAAGGCGGTCGAGCTGAGCACGCGCTATATCACGGCCCGCTGCCTGCCTGATAAAGCAATCGATGTGATCGATGAATCGGGTGCTCGGGTGCGGCTGAAGTCGATGGTCCGTCCGCCCGACATGAAGGAAATCGAAGAAGAGATCGAGCGATTGAATCAGGCCAAGGAAGAGGCGGTCGCAAATCAAGACTTTGAAAAGGCAGCTAACCTGCGCGATCAGGCTGATAAGCTCAAGAAGAAGAAAGAGACGCTGAACAAGGAATGGCGTGATAAGTCGAAAGAGACCGACGGCGTTGTCGACGCGGAAGTGATTGCGGAAGTCGTCTCGAAGATGACTGGCATTCCACTGATGCGACTATCGAGTGAAGACGCTGTGCGGCTCTTGAAGATGGAAGAAGAGTTGCACCGCCGCGTGGTCAGCCAGAATGAAGCGATCAAGCAAGTGGCGAAGGCTGTTCGCCGGAGCCGAAGTGGGCTGAAGGACCCGAAGCGTCCGACCGGGATGTTTTTGTTTGCTGGTCCCACCGGGGTTGGAAAGACGTTAACCGCGAAGACTTTGGCAGAGTTCATGTTTGGTGATCAGGAAGCACTGATCCAGATCGACATGAGCGAGTACATGGAGAAGCACAACGTCAGCCGGTTGATCGGTGCGCCACCTGGTTATGTTGGTTATGAAGAAGGTGGCCAGTTGACGGAGAAGATTCGTCGTCGGCCGTACGCGGTAGTGCTGCTGGACGAAATCGAAAAGGCGCACCCAGATGTCTTCAATATGCTACTGCAGATTATGGAAGAAGGGCATTTGACCGACAGCTTTGGCAGGAAGGTCGACTTCAAGAATACTGTGCTCATCATGACGACCAATGCTGGGGCAGGGGTTATCACTCAGGGTGACGTATTTGGTTTTGCCAAGCAGGATGATGACACCAGCTATGACCGCATGAAAGAGCGGCTCATGCACGAGATTGAGAAGGAATTCAAGCCTGAGTTTCTGGGCCGCCTTGATGAGCTGGTGGTCTTCCGTCAGTTGGCGAAGGAAGATCTGAAGGCGATTGTCGATATCGAATTGACAAAGGTTCGTGCTCGCCTGGCAGAGAAGGGTCTCAAGCTGGTTCTGAGCGATGAAGCCCGCGAGTACATCATCGAGAAGGGGAATGCGACAGAGTATGGTGCTCGTCCGCTTCGCCGCGCGGTTGAAAGCTGTGTGGAAGACCCTCTGTCGGAAGAACTACTGAAGGGGATGTTCCAGGGTTTCAATACGATTAATGTTTCGGTCAAGGAAGTGGCTGATCAGAAGCGTCTCGACTTCGAGCCAACGAATACTGAAGCGGAACCGGAATTGGTAGGGGCTGCTTCTGGAGAGGCTGCAGCGAGCGAAGAGGCTGCCAAGTAGCGGGACAGATTTCGTCTCAGGAGGTTGGTTCATCAATCGTTTGAGAATGCGACTTGAGCTTCGGATTCACTAGTACCCCCGGCGATACACTTGGTTGTGTTGCCGGGGGTATTTTCTTTGGGGTGATATATGGGGATTCTGAATGGTCCAGTTGTT
>JAIXVG010000351.1 GCA_027483145.1 Planctomyces sp. | reverse complement strand
TAGGACCCATTGCCCTTCAAGCTGGAGGGGTACCGTAATGGGTTCACTGCAAATCGAAGCCATCCTCTTTTATGTCCTCGCCTTGATTGCCGTGGGTGGTGCTCTCGCCGTGGTGTTGTCGCAACATGTCGTTCGCATGGCTGCTGGTTTGGTCGTTTGCCTGGGGGCAGTCGCAGGATTGTTTATGCTGCTGCATGCTGACTTTCTGGGTGCGGCCCAACTCATGATTTACGTTGGGGGGACGATCGTCATTCTGATTTTTGGCGTGATGCTCACCTCGGGTGCATCGGTTGGCAGGGTCAACGCCTCACCCGGAGAAATGCTGGCAGCTTTGGGATTGGGTGGCCTGTTCTTTGCCCTGATGGTCTTCACTGTGGGGTCGGTCGACTGGGAAGCCGTAGCGGCACGGCAGCCAATATCGCCTCGTGATGCTGACCTGGCACTTGATCGCCTGCAGGCCTCTACAACCAGTAGCGACGATCAGGCCCAGGCAAAACGAGACCGTGCAGAGACTTTAGCGCAGAGAAGTGCCGGGCGAAGCACTCGCCCTTTAGGAATCAGCTTGCTGGGGATGCGGCATGAAACAGACGATCTGGCGGGGGGCAAAGTCACTTCCGGTACCGGGTATCTGTTGCCGTTTGAGATCATCTCAATGCACTTATTGGTCGTGCTGATTGGTGCGGCCTATCTGGCTCGCGCGAAGCAAAAGGTCAAGCCGAATGAGCAGTTGAGCATGAGTGGAGGTCACTCGCATGGAAGCTGATGTGATTCCCCTCGGGCATTACCTGCTGGTGGGTTGCGCTTTGTTCATTTGCGGCGGCATGTGCATGGCCGTCAAGCGAAATGCGATTGGTGCCCTGATGGGAGTCGAACTGATCCTGAATGGTGCCAACGTCAATTTGATTGCCGCATCTCGCTATACCGCTTTGGGAATCGATGGCCAAGTGTTCGCCCTGTTTGTGATTGTTCTAGCAGCGGCTGAGGCAGCGATTGCGCTGGCGATTGCTCTCAACTTCTATAACAACCAGAACACGGTCGACGTGGATGCGGCGAATTTGCTATCGGGTTAGAGAGGAGGGAGTGGAGAGTGTGAGGTTGAGTGCTGGGTGGTGATGGCAAAGTTGTGAGGAGGGTGTCTTGGATGCGGCAAGCAACGTTTAGAGGTTTGTTCGAGGTAAGAGTTCGTGTTGTGTGCCACTGGCTTTGCCAGTGTCTTGACTGGTGGCTACTCGGTTTGCAGTCCACTGGCATAGCCAGTGGCACACGAAGAATTAGATGTAACGGGGTACGTGTCCCAAGGTCATTCCGGCTTCAGTCTCTGCTGGGCTTGGCATCGAATGTGGTTGTGATTCAATTGATTTTACTTGGTTTGTGATGTCGCTGGTGACAATCATTATTGTGCTCCTCAGCCTGGCGTGGCTGGCACCATTGGCTTCGGCCATCGTGCTGGCATATGCCATGCTGTGGACTCATCGCTTGAGCTTGGCACCTGGTCGACTGGCTGTGGCAACGCTTGGCCTCGCGACGTGTTGTAGTGGGCTGGCAGCATTGTTATGGGATTGGTCGCGTGAGGTGGGGGCGAGTGAACGGGCGATTCACGGGTCTTACTATCGCCTGCTGACGTTTGGTCAGATTCAGGTCGATGTGAACTATCTGATTGATGGGCTGACGATTGTTTTGTTTCTGATCGTCTGCCTGATTTCGACCTGCGTCGCCGCATTTGCCCGAGCCTATCTGGCTGACGAACTGACTGAAGAGTACATCGATCACGATGTCCACACTGCAGCAGGGGGCGTGGTGGCGAGGCCGGGACGTCAGCATCAGTTTTTTGCGCTGCTGATGCTTTTTTGCTTTGCAATGCTGGGGATTGTCCTCGCAGGGAATCTGTTGCAGGTCTTTTTGTTCTGGGAACTGGTCGGGCTGGCCAGTTATCTGCTGATTGGGTTCTATCGAGAGCGGCCCGTTGCGAACGCGGCGGCGATGAAAGCCTTCTTGATGAACCGGGTCGGCGATGTGGGATTTCTGATTGGGCTGTTTTGCATCTGGCAACTATGCGGAACATGGCAGTTTGATGGACCGGCTGAAGGTCAGCCGCCAGGGGTGCTGGAAGCGGGAGACCGTCTTGTCAGGCAGCATATCGCCGACGGTCTGACAGGTGATCAGCGATGGTTGCTGCTGGTGGCTGGATTAGGGATTGTGGCTGGCTGTTTGGGGAAGAGCGCCCAGTTGCCCCTGCAGACGTGGCTCCCCGATGCGATGGCGGGGCCAACACCAGTTTCGGCGCTGGTCCATTCGGCGACGATGGTCGCGGCCGGGGTCTATCTGGCAGCGCGGTGCGCTCCGCTGTTTGTGCCGGAAGTCTTGATTCTCATTGCCTACATTGGTGCTGCCACAATGCTATTGGGGGCAGTTCAAGCCCTGTTTTCCCAGGACCTCAAACGAATCTTGGCATTCTCAACAATGAGCCAGCTAGGCTACATGCTGCTGGCCATTGGGTTAGGATCCCCCGTTGCGGGATGTTTTCATTTGGTTACCCATGCCTGCTTCAAGTCGCTTTTGTTTGTTGCAGCAGGAAGCGTCTTGCTGGCCACTCACCATACGCTTGCATTATCGAAGTTGGGTGGACTCCACCGTGTGCTTCCTCTCACTTCAGTCGTGACGATGGTGGCGATTGTCTCTATGACCGGACTATCGATCCCCTTTGCTCTGTTTGGTGAAGTGCCGTTCGCGCTGGCAGGGCACTATTCGAAAGAGCAAATCCTGTCGACTGCCCTCGCGTTTGTGAGTGTCAACCCGCGGCATTTCATCTTGTTTTTTGTTCCACTCATTACAAGTGGCTTAACGGCCCTCTATCTGATGCGACTGTGGTGCCGAGTGTTTGGAACAAAGCCGGGACAAAGTCCCTCGATGAAGGGACGGGCAAGCGCAGGACTTCATCATCGCGATCACTCGTGGTGGCTGAAGGGATCTCTGGTGGTATTGGCCATTCTATCAGCCTTTGTGGCGATTGGCGGGGATGAGAGTTGGGTGGCTAAGACCCTCGCCCAGTCGCAGCAGGTTGTACTGCTGGCAGGCGCCGCCACACCGGTCGGCCGGTTTCCGTCACTGAATGATATTCATCGGGTACACAACTTGGCGGGAACACTAGGACTATTGGCCAGTTCGCTGGGGCTCGTCCTGGGGTGGCTTGTCTATCGCGCTGCCTGGTTCCCTGCCAGGGAGTTGCGCCAAGGGATGAGTGCAGTGGGGCACTTCATCGAGGCTGGCTTCTACTTTGATGAACTGTATCGGGTGACGATCATTGGTCCGGTTCGTCAATTGGCTCAGCGGCTGAGCCAGGTCGATCAAGGGATTCTCGATCCATGTCTCCATGCCATCTCAGCTGGAACAACCAGGCTGGCGATGCTGGAACGCCGCTTTGATGAAGGTGTGGTCGACGGCCTGGTCAATGGACTGGCAAGCCGCGCATGGCGGTTGGGATTGATGTTTCACAAGTTACAGACTGGGCAATTGCGACAATACCTGTTGTTTTTGGTGATAGGAATTGTTGTCGTGTTTACCGCGGTATTTGTTGGATCCCCTTAAAGGGCTTGCCAAACTCCGTTTAATGAGATTGTCGAAGCGAGCCGGACGTGTCCGAGGGGATTTGGATAGAGTTTAAATAGAAGAGACGACTGTAGGCGACAAGAACCGAAGCAACGACCAACCAACTTTGGGCATTATGTTGAGCGATTTCTGGCTACTGACTGTGCTGCTGTTCCTACCGCTGCTCTGGGCGATCCCACTATTGGTGATTCCCGATCGAGCGGAAGGTTTGATGAGAGGCTACGCGCTGTTCGGCAGCGGACTGACGCTCGCACTTTGCTGCATGCTGTGGGGACGGTACACCTCCCTGTCCCCTGATGCGTTGCTTGCCAATGGGGGGATGCCGATTGTTGCGAGTGCTGTGTGGGTTCCGGTCTGGAACATCTGGTATCGATTGGGTGTCGATGGCCTGAGCTTGCCCCTCGTGTTTCTGACGGGGCTGGTATCGTTTCTAGCGATTGCTGCTTCGGCGAGTGTAACGAAGCATTTGCGCGGGTTTCTGGCACTGATGCTTCTGCTTGAGACCGGGCTCTTGGGGGTCTTTCTGGCACTCGACTTCTTCTTGTTCTATGTCTTCTGGGAACTGGTCCTGTTGCCGATGTACTTTTTGATTGGCGTCTGGGGGGGGCCACGGCGCGAGTACGCGGCGATCAAGTTCTTTCTGTATACGCTGGCGGGCAGCGTCTTGATGCTGGTCGCCATGCTGGTCTTGTATTTCGGTGCAGGGAACACGTTTGATATGCTCGAACTGGCCCGCATCGCACAAGGGCAGGGGACGCCATCGCCATTTAGCCCACTCGTGCAGACGATCCTTTTTGTGCTGCTGTTTATCGCTTTTGCGATCAAGCTGCCGATCTTTCCCTTTCATACATGGCTCCCAGATGCTCACGTTGAAGCCCCAACACCCGTCAGCATGGTCCTCGCCGGGGTGCTGCTGAAAATGGGTGGTTACGCGATGCTGCGTGTCGCCTTCCCTATGTGCCCCTATGCGGTTCAATGGGGAGCAATGGCCTTGGCAACCTTGGGCGTCTTTAACATCCTTTATGGGGCGCTGGTCGCTCTTGGGCAGACCGATTTTAAGCGGCTAGTGGCCTACAGTTCGGTCAGCCATATGGGGTATGTCCTTTTGGGAATGGCGGTTTGGGTCCCACAGGCCCTGGGGGCGTCCCCTCAAGCGAGTGAGGCTTGGAAGATGGGGCTTAACGCGTCGATTTTTCAGATGATCGCACACGGGATCACTTCAACCGGAATGTTCTTCCTGGTGGGAGTCCTCTACGACCGGGTCCATCATCGGCAACTTAATGCCTTTGGGGGGATTATGGCGGTCATGCCCCATTACTCGGCCCTGGCTGCGGGCTTGTTTTTTGCGGCATTGGGGCTTCCGGGGCTATGTGGTTTCTGGGGAGAAGTGCTGGCCGTGATGGCCGCGTTTCGCGTGTCGGTTCCTCAAGCGGGAGAGGCTGCCACCGCAGCTGTGGTTTCGG
>JAIXVG010000460.1 GCA_027483145.1 Planctomyces sp. | reverse complement strand
TTTGCTTGTTCTCTGGGCTGGGGCTGTTTGCGGTTTCATTTTTGGCACCACGAATCGTGGCTCGCGAGCGGCTGGTACGTGACCTGGCGGCGAGCAGCCAACGCCTCAATTCCGCCGAGCAGCGATATCGGCAGATGCAGCGCACGATTGAGGCGCTGCGGACCGATCCCGAGTTTGCCAGCGAACTGGCCCGCGTGCAGCTTGACGCAGTTCGCTCGGGCGAGGAGGTGCTGCGCGTCCCCGCTGGAATGGGGTTGCAACTGACCGATTCGTTACCGGCCCATGCCCCCGTTTCGAGTGCGGCCGATATGTCAGAAAGTGGGGATCGTCGGCTGGTTGACTCGGCAGCCTATGTCGATTCCCGGCCGCAACTGCGGTGGCTGCTGGTTTTACTGGCGGGGGTCTTGGTGCTGTTGGGTTTTGGCCTGTTTGTTCCCAGGGGGTATCAAGCGATTGAACCTGTGGCAGGCGAGGGGCGGGCTGATTTGCCGAAAGAATCTGATGGTCGTGGGTTGTAGTCAGATAGAGCGGGCTTCGTGTAAAGATTGGATCGGTAGCGGTGCCAGTTGTTAAGCCGGGGACACGCCGGAAGGGTGGCCTTCTTTGACCCATCAGGTTTTTTGGGTTGATTTCCCTTTGGCAGGGTGGGGACGGTATGCTGCACGTGGAGAGCTTGTTCCAGAACCCTCTGGTGGAAAAGGCAGCACCCTGATTCAAAGAGAGAATCATTCCATCAACCGGGTTGTCGGATAAGTTCGAAGTACAAGTTTATCTTTACGAGTGGCCCTGAGGTTTTACTGGCTGCACTTTGCGCAGGCAGGGGCCTTGCTGGGAACTTCACTAACAACTCTTCTGGCGCTGGAATAATTGATGATATTAGCCAATTGGAAATTGTGGCTGCTGACAGCAGTATGTGTCACCGGGTTAGGTCACTTGGGACAGGCAGCCGATAAGCCGTATGTCGTGTTCGTGACGGGGGATGAGGAGTACCGCTCGGAGGAATCGATGCCGATGCTGGCAGAGATTTTGGAGCGGAACTACGGCTGGAAGACGAAGGTCTGTTACGCGGTTGATCCGGCTGATGGGACGATCAATCCTTCGTACAAGGAAAACATCGCAGGTCTGGAGGCTTTGAAAGAGGCAGATCTGATGGTGGTTTATACCCGGTTCCGCAAGTTGCCCCCCGCGCAATTGCAGATGATTCTTGACTATACCAACTCGGGTAAGCCAATGGCTGGATTTCGAACCACGACCCATGCGGTTTTGTACGACGACGGCCCGCTTGCCAAGTGGAACGATGGATTGGGTCGGGATGTGTTTGGCCAGAAGTGGATCACCCATCACGGGCATCATGGGGATCAGCACTTGACCGATGTTGAACTGATCGCCGGGCAGGAAAGTCATCCTGTTTTGCGGGGGGTCAAGCCCTTCAAGGCTTACTCGTGGCTGTATCATGTGGATGGGGGTAATCATAAGCTTAGCCCGGTTGATGCACTTTTGTTGAAGGGGACGAGTCTCATTTCCAGTCATCAAATGGCGGGGAAGCTGGAAGAGTTTCCGCTGGTTCAACCGGTGGCCTGGACGCGAACCTACACCGGTGAGACGGGTAAGTCGTCGCGTGTCTTCTTTACAACGCTGGGTGAGCCGTGGGATTTCGAGTCGGAATCGATGCGGCGGTTAGCGATCAACGGCTTCTTCTGGGCAGTCGGCAAAGAGGGGGAGATCCCAGCAGATGGGACCAAGGTCGACGTGAAGGAGCCATTCGAGATCTCAAAGAGCGGGTTTGGAACGCACGTTCCAGGAAAGATGCCCCCCAAGTAAGTCTGAGTGGGTGAGGCGTATGCTCAATTTGGCGGGATTTGGGATTACTTGCTTTTGAAGTGAGGAACCCGACCGCTCACGCAGTTGGCTCGCCCGTTGATTGACCGAGAACGCTGGCCTTTTGCTTTGGCGAGGATGATTGCACGGTGGCTGTTCGGGCTGGGTTAGATGTATCGCAGTCGGGTGGGCCATCGCTGCTCGTTGGATGCGTCGTATTCGTCCTCGGGCTTTTGGCAGGGACCGAGTTTGCAGCGACGATTGCCAGTCAGCGAAGCTTAGCCAGCCAGTTTGTCTCAGGGCCACTGTGGGAATGGTCGCTGGGAGTCATTGGCGGCCGGGTGTTGCCGCTAGACGCACAGCCTGCCCGTGATGACTTGCTGGCTGAAGTTTCGTCATTGAGGCTGCTGGCTGCAAAGACACCTGGCAATGTGCTTGTCTGGCTGGCGGGGGGCCTATTTATTGCTTGGCGAACCGGCAGGCCGATCGGTACGTCGATCGCACGGTGGGGGATGGCGCTGGGGCTGGGGGGGATCATTGTCTTTGGCTGGGAGGTGGCATGGATTACCTCTTCGGCCAGTGGGTTAACCAGCTTCGCTTCGCTACTGACGGCGATTCCCCAGTTCTGGTGCGCGATCGCGATCGCGTTTGTGGCGATGCGGTTTGTCTTGTTGTGCTCACCATTCCCAAGCGACGTGACTTTGGATGCGGCTGGCGCACAGCCTGGGAGAGCATCAGCATGGCTGTGGGTGTTGGGGGGAACAATCGTTTATTGTGCCTTCTTTATTCCCATGAACTGGCTGTTGTACTTCAACTTGCTGGTACCCCATGGCGATTCGGTGATGTATGAAGAGCATTTATGGAATGTGCTGCACGGTAAGGGGTTTCGCAGTTATCTCGATCCAGGCTTGTTTCTAGGTGAGCACATTCAAGTGATTCATCTGGGGCTGTTGCCCGTTTATGTGCTATGGCCATCGCATTTATTGCTGGAAGTGGGCGAATCGCTAGCGCTGTGTGCGGGGGCCTGGCCCGTTTACTGGATGGCGCGGCGGCATAGTCAATCAGAGGCTGCCGCAGCTTGCTTGGCGATTGCCTACTTGTGTTACTTTCCAACCCAGTTTCTGGACATCGCGATCGATCTCAAAACGTTTCGGCCGGAGGCGTTCGGGGCACCGCTGCTGCTGGTCACGCTCGATCAGTTTGATCGAGGTCGGTTTTGGCGGGGCGCCATCTGGATGCTGCTGACGCTACTAGTCAAGGAAGACTACGCTCTGGTTGTGGGGCCGTTGGGGGTCTGGTGGGCTCTGCGAAATAGTTTGCAGGTGTGGAAGCCTGAGTCTCGCCGTGCGCTAGGACAGGGGTTAATGCTATCGATTGGTGGAGTTGCTTATTTGCTCCTCGCAACCAAGGTCTTGATTCCTGCTTTTCGCGATGGGGCTGAAGTTCACTACGCGGCCTATTACCGGCAATTTGGAACTTCGTTCAGCGAGATTATGCTGACGGTCCTCACGCGGCCCGATAAGGTGCTGGTGGCGCTGGCGACGGTTCGAACGGCTCTGTATGCCATCAGTTTGCTGGTTCCACTGGGAGGATTGCCATGCTTAGCCCCGGGGCGGCTGGCGGTGGGGCTGCCCGTGTTTTGTGCACTGGCCTTGAATGACCTCGCACCCGATCCACGGCATCACTTTCATGCGCCCCTGGTGGCGATTCTGTTTTGGGCTGCTGCTCGGGGATTAGGGTCGCTGCAACCTATTGCGACAGGGGTGCAGGGATGGCGGCGGTTTGTACCTGCTGCTCGTCCAGTAGACTTAGCAACGTGGGGACTGGCCTGCTGCATGACGACCGGGCTCTTTTTTTCGCTCACGCCGCTGGGGCTAACGTTCTGGGACTTTGGGTCGAACTGGTCTTGGCAGAAACTGTACGTGCCGACCGCCAGATCACAGTCCTTTGCTGCCGTCGAACGGGAAATACCTGTTACGGCCAAAGTGGCATCAACCGATTTTGTCCATCCCCGGTTTACACATTGTGAACGCTCTTATGATTACAGTGCGTTCAAGCGGCGAGTCAGTAACTACGAGGATCGGGTGCCCGACGATACCGAGTATATTGTGATCGATACGGGGCACCCCTATAGCACGATCAAAAAGCCGGAAGACGTGCGCGAGCTGAAGCGCGAACCTGAAAAGTGGGAGCTGCTTCCGATTGATCCTACCGGGCACTACATTGTGCTGAAGCGCAAGTAGGGGGTTAGAGACTGTTTCAAAACCGGGTTGGTGGCAGGTTTCCCTCGGCAAATCACCGTCCCGGCTTTTCCGCCAGAGGGTTTTGAAACTACTTCTAGAACAGACTGCTGCGGACAATCGATTGACTGCAGTCTTTGACGGCGTGGAGCAACCCGATGTCGATTGAATTGGCCGAAGCTCTCAAGCGAAAGCTAACTGGCAAGAAAGTGATTGTTGATCCAGCCTGTCCTGAGCTGATGCGATTCGCCAAGTGGACCGGCGTCGTGAAGACGGTGAATATGAACTGCAAAGCGCTGGTTCAATTCGATGGGCCGGCCGATGAGGGCTGGTACGACATCGACCCGGCCTACCTGACGGTCGTTGAGGAGTGACCGTCAGGTTCTGTCTGCTGGTCTGTCCTTAACTACCGAACTAAGCGGCCGCCACGGGTATTGATGATCTGCTTGAAGATCGCCGTGAGCTGCTGCTCGTATTCGGCTGGGTTGGCCGCTCCGCGAGGGCTTTGGCCGTTGACATCGGTACTGGCCATACGGGCAATGCGGTCCATGAAGTTGAGGTCAGCCCCCAGACCCATGCCGACCGAGAACATCCGGTCTTTGTCTTTATTCATCTGGTTGGCCTGCATGAGAACCGAGTTGTACCAGGGATAGTCGGTGTGGTAGTACTCGGAGCTGGGATTGTTGTTGATATAGCTGTTAATTGTTGCATCGGGCGTTTGCCAGATGTTAGGGACGCCGTCGGTTAAGAGGACCATCACCTTCTGGGTGTAGGTTCGGCCCTGACCTCCTTGAGTGGTGGGAAGCAAATGGTTTCGGGCGAGGATAATGCCGTTCTCGGTAGCAGTACTGTTGCCGATATCGCTGGTGGCCTGCAGGTCGACGCAGGCTCGCATGGCGAGGTCAAAATCGGCAGTCAGTGGCTGAACGATGCGCGGTGCATGGTAGGCGCTGATGGCGTCGAAGGTGATTAACGAGACGCGGTCACCGGCGCTCGATGCCAAGCCAAGGTTCTTGGCTTTGATTTCGGCAACTGCGGCGATGAGAGCACGGCGTGCTGCATGTGTTGGTTGTTCGCTAGGTGGGAAGCTGAAAGAACCTCCTGCTGTCGCTTCGGTATGCCGCGGGCAGAATGGGCTTTGAACCGAGAGAGGGGTCTTAGTGCCGACCGATGCAGAGGCGTTAGTTGAGTTGCTGATGTCCGGGCTGCGATCACGACCAAAGTCCATCATGAACTGGGTGTAGGTGATGTAGCCGATTTTATTGCGCCAACTGCGTGGCGTATTGACCGAGGCACTAGGGAACGTGGACCGGTTGGGGTTATTGAATCCATCGATGCGCTCCCCATCCTGGTTAGGGGGAACGGTGACTCGCAACGTGCTCCCGTTACGAGGGAGACCCGTGGAAGCGGCAGAAGTGATGCTGGGCGCAATGAGCAATGAGGGGACGAGCAACTGGTTGGCCGACGCCAGTTTGAATGGCGATGGATCAAATGGAGCATCGTCGGCTGCCAGGTTCTCGAATGGATTGGGTGCATAGAAGCCGGTTGGCGGAGTTGGCTTTGGAGTTCCACCACCGCCGCCGCCACCGCCGCCGCCACCACCACCGCCACCACCACCGCCGCCACCACCACCTCCTGAAGGTGGGTTCGTACCGACGGCGCGAGATTCAATGATGTAGTCGATGTACTTTTCCCAATACGTATAGCTGGATGCGACTGAACTGTTGGGGACTGGTCTCGCAGCGGGCATTTGAACGGCGATTTGGTTGTCGATAATCCAGCGATAGGCTTTTGTTTTGCGGGTCGCTTCGCTGTCGTTGTTCAGAATGCGGTACTGCGACGCGACGGCTGGCAACGTCAAAAGGCCATTATCCTTCGTCATTTCGGCATAAGCCAGGTTGTCTTGATTGATGCCAAGTGGCTGAGCGATGTACTGAGTTGTGCCAGGATAAGTGCCGAAGCCAAAGTCGGTGAATAGCTGCTGCATCAACTGGTTAGCTGTGTTTGGGTAGCCCATCGGTGTCAATTTGGTGTTGATCGATGCGGTAGCCCAGCAGGGTTCGGTATCATCATTCATCGAACCAGACAGGTCGACGACCAAGGCGATGTCGCGGGGGGTTAAAATGGCAATGGCGGATCGGGTCATAGTGAAGTTGGAGACACCAAGAACCGGTGCCAGGAAGTAGTTTCGATTTCCAGCCGTCGCAGTCACCTTCACCGCGTTTGGGGCCGCGTTGTCGGGAGTGAAGGTGCGGGTGGTCGATTCGAATTTGCCCAGGATGATATCCTGAGGCTTGATGATGATCCCGGTTGTTCCGGCAGCATTCGAAGTACCGATCGTCTGGGCTTCGGTTGAAACGGCAGTGGCCCCTTGATCGAGCTGCATCACGGCTGACAGCGCGGCTGAGTCTGCTGCGTTCTGCAGTTGAGTTGACACCAGCGACATGTAGCTGAGGTCGACGGTGAAAGCCCCAAACGCCAGCACCATAATCATGACGAAGGCCGCCAGCGGGAGGATGGCTCCTGCACGGCGTTCCTGGCGGGTTTGGCGATAAGCAGCGTTAGTCTTGATCGGATGCATGGCTAGTACTCCTGCGGCCCAGATTTGTTTGGGGCTGCTTCAGTCACAGAAACGGTGAACGTGTTTCAGTTTGATTCAGAATTCAATTCGTCAACAGGGTCTACAGCGATGGAAACAGTCGATTGAGATGTAGGGTAGCCCACTTGCTGGTTGCAATACGGGCTATTGCACCAGTCTTCCCGATCGAATGTTGATCACCTTCTTGAAGATTGCGGTCAGTTGAGCCTCGTAGTCGGCCGGGTTACCTGTTCCTCGCGGGCTGATGCCCCCTTCGTCGGTCTTTGCTTTGCGGGCCATGCGGTCCATAAAGCCCAAGTCGGCTCCGACACCCATTCCGACCGAGTACATCTTCCCTTTGTCGACTGATTGGAATTGGGCGGCCTGCATGAGGGCGGCGTTGTACCAGATGTAACCGGGGTCGTAGTACTCGGAGCTGTTGGTAGCGATAGCCGCGCCGACAGCAGCAGCATCGCTAACCCAGGCGTTAGGCACGCCGTCAGACAGCAAGACGATCACCTTCGTTGTGTTGTCGCGGCCCATGCCTCCTTTAGAAGCAGGGGCAATATGCTGTCGAGCAGTCATGAGACCTCCTTCGGTCCCGGTGGTGTTGCCCAGGTCGCTGACTGCTTGAAGGGTGGTGCTGGCCTGCATGGCCGTGCTCCAGTTGTCTGTCAGTGGCTGAACAATCTTGGGTGAGTGATCGGCTGACTGACCATCGAATGAAACAATCGATACTCGATCGCGGGCGGTGGAACCCAGGCCGACGTTGGCGGTCTGAACTTCTTTGATGGCCGCAATCATGGCTCTACGCACGGCATGCATCGGCTGTTCGCGCGGAGGAAACATGAAGCTTCCCCCGGCAGTCGCTTCCGAATGCATCGGGCAATAGGGGCTTTTTAGTGACAGCGGAGTTTTGGGTAACGAGCCGGCGGCTGCATTAATCGAGTTATCATCTTGAGGATTACGATCTCGGCCCCAATCCATCAGGTACTGAATGTAGGTCAAATAGCCAAGTTGATTGCACCAACCCCAGATGGCCCCGCTATCTGCAGCAGGAAAAGTGTAAATGTTGGGATTGTTGAATCCGTTGATACGGTCTCCGTCTTGTGCGGGTGGAATGCAGACAACCCATGGTTCGCCCCGTCTGGGGATACCTGGACCTGTTTGAGTCGTTGCCGCCTCGGCCAGCAGCGTTGCAACTCCTAACGTGTTTCCATGACTGGCCACTTGCCCGACAGTGCGAGGCCGATCGCTCTGATGAATTTCGGCCAGCCAATCAAAGTGATTGCCTCGGTTCAGAAAACCGACAGGTGGCGTTGGCGGTGGTGGAGGAGGTGGGGGGCCGGGATCTGGTGCAGGACCTGGATCGGGTGTCGGATCTGGTGGTCCAGGATCGGGTGTCGGCCCGGGATCGGGTGTTGGGTCTGGCGGTGGATTAACTCCGACGCAGACTGGCCCGATGATATAGTCAAGATAGCGTTCCCAGTGGGCATAACTGTTTGGATCGCTTGATTTTGGAGTTGGTTTGGCATTTGGCATAATCACCTTCAACTGGTAGTCAATAATCCAGCTGTAGGCTTTGACCTTACGATCTTCTTCGGAGTCAGGAACAAGAATGCGATAGGCTGGTGCTAAGGCAGGATTAGACAGGGGACCATCGTCCTTTGTCAGCTCGGCATAAGCGTTCCAGTCGGCAGTCACTCCTGCTGGTTGACCTACCCATTGCAAGACGCCCGGGTAGGAGCCGAAACCAAAGTCGGAAAAGACATCCTTCATCAGGTTTGTTGCAGCTCCCCCAAAACCTTGTGGAGTCAGTTTGGCTTCAAGAACATTTGTGGCCCAGCAAGGTTCAGTGTCATCGTTCATCGAACCAGACAGATCGACCACAAAGGCGATATCACGGGGGTTGTGAATCGCAATGGCGCTGCGCGACATATCGAATGCCGACTTGCCCACGACCGGTCCAAAGAACAGCCCCTGATTCTCGACTCGAGCTGTCACCCTGACCGCATTGGGATGTGGATGTCCCGGGACAAAGTTCTTACCTGAAGGGGTGAAACGGCCGAGCTCGATGTCTGCGTCTTTGACAACTGCGGCGACACCCGCAGCCCTGTTCTTGAGGCCGATTTCCTTAGCTGCAGCCTTGACCGCTGCTTCGCCATTCATGATTTCAGTAACCGAGTAGAGGGCTGCTCCGTCTGCCACATTCTGCAGTTCGGTCGCCACCACAGTCATATAGCTGGTATCAATGGCGAAGGCAGTAAAGGCAAAGATCACAATCATGACAATGACAGCCAGAATCATGACGGCCCCACGCCGCTCGCTATTCCGCGAGTAGCCATGTGGGGCAGTCGGACTTTGTCCGACTGCTGTGAATTGCCGAAGAATCTGCATCTTGACCTGTCTCCCGGGTGGGATGTAGTAGGCGTGACAATAGGCCAGAGCGCATCTCTGAGAATAGACCTTGCCATTAGCGAACCTAGGTCAGAAACAAAGGGCGTCAATCATCCAGATCGAAAACTTGAACAAATTCGGTGTTCAACTGGAGAAAAGGACGAAAAACAATCCGCAATCAGTTGGCATGTTGCAAAACGTCATCTTGTTTGCAGGAGACGGCCTTCAGCGAATCATCCCTTTCACAAACGGGGGAGTCGTTCGAACCTGCAGTTGATGATCGCCACGCAGGCTGGCTATCCGGCGATGCTAAGCTTTTGTTCCAAAGGGACTTACCGGCTGCAAACGAGGGCGGGTGGTGTTCAGAAGAACGGCCCGATTACACAGTAGAGACGCTGGGTCGCCTCAAGCCAGTTGATCGACTATGCCGATCTTGACGAAGTGTCTAGTTGTACTGGGGACATTCGCCGGACAAATTGCGTGCAGTGGCTGACCCGCTCTCTTCTGATCGCCGGACCGGTCCTTATCGGGCTGGGGGTGGCGGGTTGCGCGATTGTTGAAGTCAATGTCACGAATCCCGTGCCGGGGCTGACAACCGTCGCAGTCGCCCCATTCTTCAATGTGAGTTCCGAGCCGGCCGTCGATGGCCGACGATTCGCGCTGGCGTACTTTACCGAACTCCAAAAGACACCTGGCTTTCAAGTGATCCCGGTAGGGATTGTCGAACAGGCGATTTTTGATAATGACTTGAAGATGAACAGCCCGGCCGATGTGCTGCGGCTGGCAGACATATTGGGGGTTGATGCTGTTGTAGTGGGGGCGATAACCGACTACTCCCCGTATTATCCACCCCGAATTGGCCTGCAGGTATCGTGGTACTCTCCGCGCGAGTGGACATTCTTTCCGGGTATTCCACTTGACGAAAACGCACGGCACGCCGCGATGTCGGTTCACAATTGGAGCAACCGCTTCCGCAAAGAGCATCCTCCCGAAGACTGCTTGCCGGGTGAACAATGTCAGCCCGCCGCGGGAGATGCTGGATCGGTCGTCATTCCGGACAGTAGTCAACCCGCTCTTGGTGCCAAGCGGTCCGCAGCGATTCGCGGACAAAACGAGGTGGTCTCATCGACCATCGTTTCGACCTCGTCTTCAATGCAGCCGCAAACGGTCTCTTCGTTTCGCTGGTACAAGCCCTGGACATGGCTCGACGGAGAGGTCGAACCGGCCATTCCTGCCGGTCCAGTTTTGCTCCCCTACGATTCCCTGTTGCCGTTCATGTCATATACCCGCATGTTTGATGGAGCAGACCAGAAGCTGATCGCCCGGCTACGTGACTATGTCGAGCTGAGCGGCGATAAACGAAGCGGCGGCTGGGAAGGGCATTTGCAGCGTAGCGAAGACTACATCCGCTTTTGCTCGCACGTCATGATCAAGGAAATGTTCCAGCTTCATGGCGGCGAAGCCCAGCGGCGAGTGGTCTACAAGATGCGAAAACACCGCTAGCCCCGGTTTAATTCGGCCGTCGCTTGATGCCGTCGAACGCAGGTGGATACCCGTCCGTCGCTCAAATAGTTTTTGGCTGAATCGTCTACAAAGCCTTCGACTTCTCAGGCTATGCCCCTCGGATACCAAACAGCGTCGGGGTATTTCTGCCTGCGGCCATGCGCTTTTCCCGGCATAACACTCACCTTCGGTTCGGTTAGCGAAGTGTTGCAGCGGCAAGCAGTTACGCTCCCTTGCCAGCGATTCCACCTGACCCGAATCTTACGGAAGGACACGCTCTACCGATCGTATCGACCCGTGACGAAACACTCTCTGCTGGGCGGGTGGGGACCGATATCCCCAACACAGCCGGGGTGATTGCCAGCACACGTTTCGTGTCGCGCCTCCCCCCGAAGATCCTCTCTGCCGGGGCCAAGGAAGGTCGTTCGTTATGCGAGATGGCGTGAACGTGCTGGCGCTGGTGCGGAATGACGAGCGGTACATCTTCTTGTACGACGACTCCAGCATCGAGCAACTGTTGCAAACGCTTGGCCGTTATGCCGCAGACCCCGAACTGGCGTTCACCTGGTACGATGCGGCTGTTCTCGCCCAACGTGTTCGCAGGCAAATGCGGTCAGCCGCTCGAACCGAGAAGAACGATCGCCTGCCAAAGTCGGCTGCTTAAGCATTCGTCCGACTGGCCGCTTAGGCTGGTGAGTTAGCGGAGCATTCAATCATGGACCTACTGGGAGCAATCGATGGCTTCCTCAGGTACCTGAAAATCGAACGGAATGCCTCTGAGTTTACACTCAAATCGTACGCCGAAGACTTCCGCAGCTTTCAAGACTATCTTGAGGATCGTGTGACCGGGGCAGTGACTCCGGCTAGTTTGCAAATCAACGAGCTGCGGGGCTATGTCGCCTATTTGCACGAGTGCAGCTACGCCAAAACAACTATCGCCCGCCGTCTGGCCTGCTTGAGAAGCTTTTTCAAGTACTGCCAGCGAGAAGGCTGGGTCCCCAGTAATCCCGCCAAAGTATTGCGCACCCCCAAGACCGGTCGGCAGTTACCCCACTTTTTGACGACCGATCAGGTGGGCCAACTGCTCGAAGCGCCACCAGCCAACACGGTTGAAGGGCTGCGTGATCGGGCCATCTTCGAAACGCTTTATTCGGCTGGCTTACGAGTGGCCGAACTCGTTGGCTTGGGGATGCAAGACTGGGACCAGGAAGCCGACATTGTTCGCGTCCTGGGGAAGGGGAAGAAAGAGCGGGTCGCCCCGATTGGCAGCTATGCGTCGAAGGCGCTCCACGCGTACTTGGCTGTTCGCAAACCTTCCCCAAAAGTCGCTGCAACCACAAACCCGCCGATCTTTTTGAATCGACTGGGAACCGGCTTAACGACCCGCAGTGTTGGCCGCATGGTCGAAAAGTACTTGAAGCTGACAGGCCTCAGCAAACTGACCACGCCCCACACTCTGCGTCATACGTTTGCGACGCATTTGTTGGATGGCGGGGCAGATTTGCGAAGTGTGCAGGAACTGTTAGGTCACAAGAGTCTGACGACGACACAAATCTATACCCACGTAAGCACGCGCCGCTTGCGCGAAACCTATGAGAAAGCCCATCCACACGCCCAAGCCAAGCTGGCGAAGTAGGTGCCGAATGCGGCCGGTCGCACGAGTTTGCTGGGTGGCCCGGCCAACTTGTGGCCTGGTGGCGAAGCCACATGTAGCACCGTCATCCGCCTGGTTGTCAGTTTGAGGTCGGGGTGTGAGCCAAGCATCAATAGCTGTAGCAATCGGATGGCAACGCATCATGTTGCTGCGCAACCCAACCAGTCGATCGACTGGTCGGGCCACCCGTTGGATTTTGCTACGTTTGACTCGGCTGGGGCACAAAGTCCAAAGCTTACGTAAAGAACTCTGCCGCCTCTTTGTAGTATTCCATCTCGACGGTCTTCAGTTTTCCAACTGCGTCTTCCAGGGCCACGTCGACGATGTGGGTTCCCTGCAGGGCGACCATGCGGCCGAACTTCTTTTCGAGGACCAGGCGCCCGGCACCAACTCCGAGGCGAGTTCCAAGCACGCGATCGTAGGCGGTGGGCGAGCCACCCCGTTGCACATGGCCCAAAATCACGCAGCGTGTTTCAACGCCCAGACGATGCTCGATGATCTTGGAAACCGATTCGCCAACGCCACCCAGGCTCACATGGCCAAAGTCATCAATCTTGGCGTCCTGGGTTACAAAGCCGTCTTCATGCGAGAGGACGGCCCCTTCGCTGACGACCACAATCGCATACTCTTTCCCCTCTTCGCGACGACGCTTGAGGACCGAGCACATATGGTCCACATCAACGGGAACTTCGGGAATCAAGACATAGTCGGCTGCGGTGGCAATCCCCGAGTGAAGGGCAATCCAGCCTGCATGGCGACCCATCGTTTCAATAACGACAATCCGGCGATGCGACTCGGCCGTCGTTCGCAGCCGATCGGTTGCTTCCATCACGATGTTAATCGCGGTATCAAACCCGAATGTCACGTCGGTACAAGACAGGTCGTTATCGATGGTCTTGGGGCAACCAATGGTGTTCAGCTTGTAATCGCGATACAGCTTGTTGGCCACACCTAGCGTATCGTCCCCCCCAATCGCGACCAGCGCATCAAGCCCCAGCTTCTTGAAGGTTTCCAGAAGCTGCTGAACGTCTTCAGGCTTCTTGTAAGGGTTGGTCCGGGACGAACCGAGGATGGTCCCCCCTTTCCAAATGATGTCATCGGTATTCTCAACCGTCAGGGGGGTGGTAATTCCCTGGATGGCCCCGCGCCAGCCTTGCAGCAAGCCGACCATTTCGCCACCTGCATTGGTAATCGTGCGCACTACGCCTCGAATCACAGGATTGAGGCCGGGGCAGTCACCCCCACCAGTTAAGATTCCAACTTTCATGCAAGAACTACCTATTCCATTTTTCAGTTGAGTATGGCAGGCAGGCACCATCACGGTGAGCACCATTGCCACCTGGCCCGGCCTATGAATCGCGGCTTGCTCAAACCGCAACTAGTTGACTCTGACTCGGAACCCAGTTCTGCTGGCGGGCTACGTCATCTTTCGACGAAGTAGCCCGCTAAATCAGAAGGTTTTGGGAAAACTGTTTAACGAGACATTAAATGCTGTTCAACAAACGTGGTGTCCATCTTCCCCTCGACGAAAGCCGAGTGGCTCAGGACTTTCTTTAGTAGCGGAATCGTAGTCTTGACCCCTTCCAGAACCATCTCGTCCAGACACCGCAGCATACAGGCAATCGCTTCGGTCCGGGTTGGCTTGTGGACAATCAACTTGCCAACCATCGAGTCGTAGTAGGGGGGAATCGAATAACCTTCGTACACATGCGAGTCAAACCGCACACCATGCCCGCCGGGAATTCGTAGCTTGGTAATTTTTCCTGGACAACCGCGAAAGTCGTTGTCGGGGTCTTCAGCGTTAATTCGCACTTCAATGGCATGCCCCATACAGGGGATTTGCTTTTGCTTGAAGGGGAGCACTTCCCCCGCGGCAACTCGAATCTGCTGTTGAATCAGGTCGATTCCAGTGACCTGTTCGCTCACGGGGTGTTCAACCTGAATTCGGGCATTCACTTCAATGAAGTAGAACTTGTTTTCCTTATCAACGATGAACTCGACTGTTCCCGCGTTCGTGTACTTCGCCGCCTTCACCAGCCGGACGGCTGCATTGCATAGTTCTTCACGCGTCTTGGCAGGAAAGTTTGGCGCAGGGGACTCTTCAATCAGCTTTTGGTGACGCCGCTGAGTCGAGCAATCTCGTTCCCACAGATGGACCACATTTCCATGCTGGTCTGCCAGCACCTGCACTTCGACGTGCCGCGGGTTCTCGATGTATTTTTCCAAGTAGACTCCGGCGTTGTTGAAGGCCTTCTCGGCTTCCATGGCCGCTTGCTTCAAACCGGCCTTCAGGGTGATATCGTTATGGGCCACCCGCATCCCTTTGCCACCTCCACCGGCTGTCGCTTTGATGAGGATTGGATAGCCAATCTTGCTGGCAATTGCCATCGCTTCTTGCTCGCTGGTCACCAGTCCATCGCTCCCAGGGACCAGTTCGACCTTGGCTGCTTTCGCAATTTCCTTCGCGGTGACTTTATCTCCCAGCTTGGCCATCGCCTCGTGAGGTGGCCCGATGAACTCGATATTGCAACTGCGACAGACCTCAGCAAAGTGCTCGTTCTCAGCCAGGAAGCCGTACCCGGGGTGAATGGCCTGCACGTTCCCCACTTCAGCCGCAGAAATGATTCGGTTGATCATTAAATAGCTGTTGGATGCCGCGGCAGGCCCGATGCAATAGGCTTCGTTGGCGAGTCGCAGGTAATCGGCACCCCGATCTGCCTCGCTGAAAACAGCGACCGTCTGGATGCCCATCTCGCGGCACGCACGAATGATTCGCAGTGCAATCTCGCCACGGTTGGCAACTAGAATCCGTTGAAACATAGGGTCGTTTCTTTGTTAGCCGCGCGGTTGGCAATTGCAAACGTGGCGGATGCGAACGCAGTCGATTTCTCAGGAGTGGAGAGAACGGCCTCAGGCCTTAAACCGTTCCACTTGACCAATCATTTGCCCAGGTTATTCACTTGACCGGGCCAGCCCTTGGGCCAGTCTTTGCTTCACAACCAGCACTGCTCCCAGACCGCTTGCTGGCTGATGCATTTCCATTTCAGGCTGCGCGTGGCAGCCAGCGTGCGATTATGGCTTCACGTTAAACAGGGGCTGGCCAAATTCGACAGCGTCGCCGTTCTTCACCAGCATCGAAACAATCGTGCCACTTACTTCTGCGGGAATCTGGTTGAAGACCTTCATTGCTTCAATGATGCAGACGATTGTCTCGCGTGAGACAACAGCACCCACTTGGACGAAAGGGGGATCATCGGGAGTGGGGGAGGCGTAGAACGTTCCAACAGTCGGGCTCTTGATTTGAATCAAACCCGCATCAACTGCTGGCTGAGCAACGGGGGCTGGAGCAGCAACTGCAGTCACTGGCGCGGGAGCCGTCATCATCGGTGGAGGCTGATAGGCTGCCGGAGCATAGGCTACGGGCTGCTCTTTCGCACCGCGCCGCAGCCGCCACTGTTCCGAGCCTTTTCGCAAATGCACTTCCGTCAGGCCGTGCGATTCCATCATCTCAACCAATTGGCGAAGCTTCTCCAGATCGAACGATTGATCGTTTTGGGGCTCACCCGACATGCAAGTGCCTTAAGCTAAAAGTGAAATTCGGCCGAAGCCGGTAGTTGAAAAAGCTGTTACTGCTCGAACTGCCCGATAATCCGATCAATCCCTGATTTCGCTGGCCGTTCATTCACATGGCTGCCGCCACCTGCTAGACGCCCGGTACCTGGCTGTCCGTCGACTTCAACGTCTAATAATTCACGCTTACAAAATACAAAAACGGCTATCCTGCAGCCTGTTGGCCCGAAAACAGATTTCCGCCAGATCCTATCGCAGCAAAGTTTAACGGCACCGGGACAAATCGTCAGGCAACCAGACGCCCGAGAAGCCAAGGAGAACAGGAAAGAGGACTTTTCTAAGTTACGCCAGCTCGTGATATTGGCTCTCCAAGTCCTTCGGGAGAGACGAAAGGACCTCGTGACCTGAACGCGTGATTAGTACGTCGTCCTCAATTCTCACCCCGCCAATCCCCGGAAGATAAATTCCCGGCTCCACCGTGACAACCATTCCCGGCTGGAGGACGTCGGTTGAAATGGGACCCAGGCTAGGTCGCTCGTGTACATCACGCCCTAATCCGTGACCCGTTCCGTGTCCAAACTGCTTCCCAAACCCGGCCGCTTCAATCACTTGCCTTGCCGCTGCATCAACATCAGCACATTTCACCCCAGGTGCCAGCTTGGCAATGGCTGCCAGTTGGGCACCCAGCACAGTTCGGTAAACCGTCTCCAGCGTTTTAGAAAGCTTGCCCGTAATCAGCACTCGCGTCAGGTCACTCACATAGCCCGACTGAGCTTTCGCCCCCCAGTCGATCAGCACCAGCGGATGTCCACCCACCAACTGCTCGCTGGCCCGCCCGTGCGGAAGGGCAGCACGCGGGCCGGCTGCAATAATCGGTTCGAACGAAACTCCCTTCGCTCCAAACCGCCGCAGAAAATGCTCCAGTTCGGCCGAGGCTTCCAGTTCGGTCATGCGACCAACCATGATCGCCTTTAAGGCGATAAAGCCTTTCTCGGCCTGCGCAACAGCCAAGCGAATCTGCTCGATCTCGTCAGCGTCTTTGATTTGACGCAATTCTTCGACCAGGTTGGACGTCGCTGCAAACGAGGTAGAAGGGAGCGCCTCTCGCCAGTCGTTCATTTGGGCCAGTGTCACCTGACGCGACTCGATTGCACAACCATCAGAAACCAGTGTCTCCAGCGACTTGGCCAGAAACTGTGGCATGGTGGTCTTGGCGGTGCGAATGGCACACTCCACATCGGGGCATTCCTCCGCGATCTGAACTGTGAAGCGTGAGTCACTGATCAGCAGCGTTTTCTCGCGCGAGACGAACAGATAGCTGTCCTCGCCCGTAAACCCCGATAGGTAGGTCACATTCTGTGGATTTGTGACCAGTAATCCTGGCAGCTTCTGCTTTTTGAGCAGTGCCAACAGCTTGATTCGACGTTGAGCAAAACGATCGTTGGCCATAGGAACCTGATGACTCGGTGCAAGAATTGGCTGGTAACTTAATTGATATGGGGACACGCTCAGCGTTGAGTTGAACCTTCCTTGAGAAGATCTCTTGCTAAAGCTGCGGGCAATAACTTGTTACACAAATTCTACTGTTCAGCATGCGGTTGCTCCCACCCTTTCGTAACCCGAAACGTCAGCGAGGGATCTTTTCTCACCCACCATGTCTGCCATGTTTTCTTGCCACCACCCACGCTCGGACCATATTGCAGTACAGCAGCTACTTTGCCTCACTCTTCATTTCGCCAGGCCCATCACCCGCAAGCCCTTCTGTCACCGACTTATGACCTAGCAATTCTCCAAACACGCCAAATCGACCGCTGTAAAGCATAATCAAATAGGCCGGAACCAGAATCGTTCGCACGACGAACGTATCCAACAGCACCCCAAACGCCAGCGCGAACCCCAGTTGCACCATTCCCATCAGCGAGCCAGCCATCAGCGAGGCAAAGGTCCCCGCCATGATGATGCCACAACTCGAAATGATTCGACTTGTCTTCGAAAGGGCATAAACCACGCCGCCAACCGGGCCATGTTCTCGCTGCTCTTCTTCGATCCGCGTCATCAAAAAGATGTTGTAGTCTTCCCCGACCGCAATGAGGATCGTGAAGAGAAACATCGGGACTTTCCAGTCAAGCCCGGCGAACTGAGCCGGATCGAGATACCAGAAGACCGAATAAGTAACCCCAAGCGTGACCAGGTAGCTGAAGAGAACCGTCAGAATCAAATAGAGCGAAATCGCCGCTCTCCTCAGCAGCAATACCAGGATGAAGAAAACGCCAGCCACCACCAGCACATCCAGCTTCATCTGGTCGCGATCGGTCACATGCTTCAGGTCGCGAATACTGGCCGTTGGTCCGGTGAACCGCAATATCCCACCCGCTTTGATTGGCCCGGGTAGCGAGTGACCAATGACCGATTCCAGCCTGTCGAGATGGGCGATACTACCGCGAGAAAAAGGGTCGATCTCGGTAATCAGCTCGATTCGCGTCACGTGGTTTCGGTACGGCTCAGCCTGACTCACGTAATGCTCAATCGCGCGAGTGGTTGTAATCCTTTTCTGCGGAATACTCTCAATCGAATCGAGATCCCCCGTGCCACCAAAGGGATGGGAAACACTTCGAATATCCGCCAGTTGCAGTTCGTCTTTACGACGGACCAGGTCGCGGGTTAAGTCTCGCACCAAATCTAGCCCGGCATCGGCATCCCCCCGCTTCGAAAAGTCGACAGTCGGATGCTGAATCAAGACGGTGATCGGCCCGGTTGTTCCATCAGGAAAGTGAGCCAAAACGGCATTCGTCCCGCGAACGCTGGGGGAGGACGGGGAGAGGTCAGAAAGCAGCCCGTAACTGAGGTCGGTGTAAAATATGATCCCCACCAGTGCCCACGGTAGCATGCTGGCCACACTGACCAGCCAAACCGTGGCAGGGCGATGAATCACAATCCATTCGATCGACTGTTGCAATTGCATCCAGGCCCGAGAAAACGGACTGGCGGTCGGCAACCAGCCTCCCGAAGTCGACACCCGTTCGCGGCGAATCTGAGGCCAAAAAGCATAGTGACCAACGGCGTACATCAGTGCTGGAGTAAAGGACAAGGCCGCTAACAGAACAATCACTAGTCCAAACGTAATCGCAATTCCCGCATCGCGCAGCTTGCCGAACTCGCAAAAAATCATCATGCCAATGCCGCAGATCACTGTTCCAGCGCTCGCGGTAATGGCAGCCCCAACTTTGTGCAACGCCTCGGCGACCGAGTCTTCGTAACTGCCACCAGCATCAAGCTCTTCTTTGTAGCGAGCAATCAAAAACAGGCAGTAGTCCACACCTGCACCGTACACAAGCACCGTGACATACGACTCGATGCCATGAAACAGCGTGACCCAACCGCGCGCTGCCATCAGCGTTAGCAGTGTCATGGTCAGTTTGACCGACAGGAAGACGGTGATCAGCGGAATGAGAGCCAACAGCGGAGCGCGATAAATCGCAATCAACAGGCAGACAACCAGCCCAATGGTCAGTGCTTCGGTCGATTTCGCACTTTGACGAGCGGCCACAATCATGTCGCGGCCGACAACAGCCGTGCCGCTTAATGAGATATCCAGGCCACCCGGAATGCGCCGCATGAACTCTTCGTTCTGCAGCAACTCTTCAACCCGCTCGACGATAGTGGCGTTACGCTCATCGAGAAACTCGTTCGTCAGTTCCAGCAACACGAGCGTCGCTTGCCCGTCGGCGCTCGTCAGGAGTTTTCCAATGACCCGGTCGCGAAAGGTGCGAACAGCCGAGATCGGTGAGTGACTCTCTCCTTCGGGTTTCACCCGCGGGGTTGTTCCGCCATGATCATCATTATTCGAGACCGGAGGAGGAGCTAACCCGCCTGTCGCGGCTGCGATCTCCAGTAGGCGTTCGCGCAATTCGAAACGAACTTCCGGATCTTCTTCGTCCTGACCATCATCAATGAACTGGAAGTCCCGTTCTTGCAGTCCTCCTGTTTCTCGTTCGCGCCGCACAACCAGCACGATCGAGCTGCGCTGTAGTTCAACTGGAAAGGCTTTTGCAAACAGCTCTTCGCCTAAGCGGTTGGGACTATCTGCAGGGAGAAACGCAAACTCGCCAGATGTGCTCACCGTTTCAAACGGGGGGGCCGTGATCGAGGCAGTCACCACGATCGACAGCCAGACAAGCAGTGGGATCATCCAGAACTGGACAATCCAACGACCCCAGAAATGAAACCAACTATCTGACACCAAGGCACCGACAAACAAGCGGTAGGCCGTTAAAGTGGCCATCGCAAAATGAAGAAGATGAGACAGCCAAGCTTTGTATCAAGAGCCTATCCGAGAACCCGGTTCAGCTTGTTCGAAACACAAGCCTAGCCGTTACAGCAGGTTACGTCAAACAACCCAGCGCCATCCGCTCACTCAGTTCTCTCGGCCCACGTTCGCTAACGCTGTATTCAGGTAACCATCAGTCATCGCAGCGAGTTCCCTGTACAGACCAAGGTGTCGCTACTGTCCCCGCAGATCGAAGCAGGCCAGTTCTTGTTCGTTGCGAATGTACAGCCGCCCGTGGGCCAGGGCCGGGGCCGAGTAGCAAGGTGTTGCCAGCACGGACGACTTGGTGAGTGCTAAAACCATTGGTTCTGTGGAACTTACGTCAATCAGCCCCAGGTGGCCATGCTCCCCCAAAAACAAGACCAAAGGCCCTGCCGCCAGGCTATTGGCCCGACATAAGTCGGTTTCCCACTCCCAGGTCTTTTTGCCCGTCTTGACGTCCAAGGCCCGAATCAGGGCTGATCGGCGACTGGTGGCACCCAGGATTTTTCCGTGAGCGAGGACTAAGTTTGTGTACTGCGAATCAATCAGCCGCCGATCTTTCCATTTCTCGACGGGCTGACCGGTGGTCGGTACCTCAAGGCATACAATTCCGGGTCCTGGCCCAGCGACGATTATGACGTAAGGTGAATATGAGATTGGTGTTACTGCGTTCGCCCGTTCGGCCGATAGCTCGACGCCAAATCGATAAAACCAGCGTTCAGCCCCAGTGTCCGGTTCAAGGCAAACTAGCCCTTCGGTTAGCATGACCAGCAGCAGCTTCTGTCCGCCAAAATCCCCCATCACGGGCGAGGAGTAGCTTGGGGAGTAGCGGGTTGAGGTCCAAACGGTCTCCCCGGTCTGGCGATCGAGGCAGACGACTCCCGCCCCCGTTTTGTCCCCCCCAACATTCAGGTAAACCCGCGAAGTATCGACCAGCGGGCTAGCTCCGTACGAAAAGAAGAGAGGAGGGGGGCGAAAGTCCCCCGCCAGGTCTCGCTGCCAGTGCACATTACCAGTTTCCAAATCGATCGCCCGCAGGGTCCCTTCGGCACTGGCCGCGAAGATCACCCCGTCGGAAACAGTCGGGGTGCTGTACGGGCCATTGGAATAACTGGTTTTGTTGCTGGCGTTTGTCAGGTAACCTGATTCCCATAAAGGTGTTGCGTCGCTCGCGTTAATGGCCCGAAGCTGCTCGGTCTCACCGATTCGCTCCTGGATGATCAACTTCCCGGCCGCGATGACCGGGCTGCTGTACCCTTTGCCAACTGGTATGCGCCATAGCTCGGCTGGTCCCGATTCGGGCCAACTGCGGGCCAGATTCTGCTCGGCCGACTGGCCATTCGCAGTCGGTCCATGTAAGCGAGGCCAATCGAGACTGGGGTCAACCGGCTGGGTCGGTATCTTCTCGATTTGTGCGTCAGAATTGATGGAACGTACCGAGTTATTGGTCGCTGCTGCATCTACACCTGGTCTGATGGGATCGTCACCGGGGGGCCTGTCAGAAGTGCAGCCCGCGCAGGCCAGAGCACCGCCCAGCAGAATCGCCACGCCCACCCGATTGGCGAGGCGGTTCACTAATCTCTGGCCAGTTCCTAACCATTCGGCTGCGTGTGACGTATCCAAGCGTCCTCTTTTTCGTTTGGGGTTTCTGCCCAGGTCGAGTTTTGCTCCATCTCGCAGGAGACGCAGTCTCTCAAAAAACAATCAAAAAATGATGAAGGGACCAAGCTGGTTTGCCAGTTCAAGCAGATTACGCAAGGCAGGGGTTCTTGAAAACCTGCGCCTGCCCGTTACTCTCCGTATCTCAGAACGTTTTCAGCGGACACAAGCTCGCCACCAGCAAAACGAAGCGAATACCCGCAGCGTAACGTGAGCATTGATCGCAATCACTCTTGTATCTGGAATCCCCAGTGAAAAGTCCGCAGCGTCAGCACAGTAGCAATCCTGAGACCGCAGTCGAGAATAACGCCAATTGGCCCATGCACCTGACATGGGAACGGGGCGCTGCACCCGAACTGAAAAAAGCGGCCAGCGAAGGGAAGGTCCCATCGTTCCTGAAGAGCTGGGCCGCTCTGTTTGCTGGCGGTAAAGCCTTACCGTCAGGCTGCTGGTCGAAGTGGTCGTGGGAAACGTTTCCAGCCGGGGCCGTCGATGACACTCTGGCCAGGTTGATTGCTCCCGAGGTCTCTGTTCCCAAAGGGACGAAGCGTCGGCCCGCCATCAAACCAGTCGCCTCCTCCGAAAAAGAGCGCTGGGATGGGATCGCTCAGGAACTGGCCAACATCGCAGCCAGCCGCAGCCTCACTCCTTACGAAGCCTTGCTGGGATGCGAAGCCCTGGTGCGAGGTTTTCGGCGTCCTAATCAAGCAGGATTAGGCGCATTATGGAAAGGGCTTGCCGATCAAGTCGCAGCTTACGTGGTCGATACCGATCCCGTCGATTCCTCGCGTCGCGATGCAGCAGCAGTCCTGCGCGGCGAACTTCCCTGGTTGTTGGGAACGCTCTTTCGCGGCCTCGCCGGTTCCGCTGCCCTGCGGCAAGCAGGGGCTGCATTCCTCAAGCAGGAAGTCATCAGTCAAACCGATTCCGACGGCACCCCTCACGCAGAACTGGTCGCTCGGTTGCCCTTGTGGCTTGCACCGTTGATTCGAGTCGCCCTCTTTTCCGAAGCACTCGATGTAACGGGCCTGGCTGATGAGGCACGAGATCACCTGCTGTCGGTCATCGAGATGGCCCTACCGATGTGCCGGGCAGATGGATCGTTCGCCTTGGTGAACGGTTTGGCACTGCGGCCTGTCCCGATGTTGGCCGCCGCCGAGTCGCTGTTTAGCAAAGGTCGCCAGGGGACCATCGCCAACTTCTTGAAGCAACTTTCAAAACCCGTTGCCAAGCGTCGAGCACCGGCCATCGAAACCTCGGTTTCGAATCAGTCTGACTGGGCCATGTATGCCCATCTCCGTTCCGAGTGGAGCCCACACGCCGACTCGATTACCGTCGCGTATCACGTCCCCGAACCACAAATTGAAATTCTGGCCAGCGGCCATCCCATTGTGCATGGTGCATGGAAGCTGGAATTGGAAATTGGCCAGACACGACTGGAACTGGCCGACGAGTGGTCTTGCGTCTGCTGGCATTCCGACCCCGATGTCGACTACATGGAACTGCAAATCGCAGGGCCGGGCAAACTGCGTGTTGAACGAATGGTGTTATTGTCGCGGAAGGACCACTTCGCCATTCTGGCCGATAGTATTCATGGGGTGAAACCAAGTCTGTTCGGAGTTAACGCCAGCTCCGCAACAACTGATCCATTCCCCATTCGCTGCCGCTCGACGATTTCGTTGCCATCAGACGTGACAGCGGCTCGCGCAGTAGATTCAAGCAAAGTCGAGATCAAAGGGGCCGGTGCCTCAGCCAATCTCTATCCGTTGATTGCCTCAACTGGCACTAGCAAGGCTGGCCCGCATGAGGTGACCGTGACTTCTCACTCGATCTCGGTATTGTCCAAAGGAAACGGGCAGGGGCTGTTCTCGCCGCTGTTTATCGATTGGAATCCCGCTCGGCTGAAGAAGTCGGCCGACTGGGTGGGCCTCACCGTTACTGAAGAGGCTAAGGTTATTGGCCGCGATATCGCTGCTGGTTACCGGCTGAAGGTCGCTAAGGAACAGTGGCTCATTTATCGCAGCCTGCTCGCAACCACTAATGCCCGGGCTTTGTTAGGACACCATACCCGCAAAGAAACCGTGGTGGGAACATTCGATGCGACCGGCGCTGTTGAACCGCTACTGCTGATCGAGTCGTAAGCGACGAACGGGAAATCCAGGTTCCCATCGAATCCCCAACAGCCATCTGGATGGAGTTGCCCGGCTGGCAATAATCTCTGGTGTCGAAGCTGGTTGAACGCCACCGCCCGGAGTAGCTCATTTGCCGATCGACCTCGAACCATCAGCCATCCTGGCCCTTTGCCTGGTCAGTACGTTCTACATGACCGGAGTGATCTGGTTCGTCCAGCTAGTCCATTATCCGGCCTATCATTTTGTGGGGGCGGCCGAGTTTATTGACTATCAGTCGCGGCATGTTGTGGCCACAACTGTTTGCGTTTTTCCCCCAATGCTCTGTGAACTGGTGACCAGTGTTTGGCTCGCCTTTGTCCCCCCGCCCGAATTACCTGCTGGCTGGTTTGCGGTGGGGCTGGCCCTCGTCATCGGCAACTGGCTTTCGACGTTTTTGGTGCAGGTCCCCTGCCACCAGCGGTTGGAACGGGGTACGACCAGAGGACAGTCAATTGGCTGGTTTCCTCGAACTGGTTACGAGTCATTATGTGGACGGCCCGGGCGATTGGCGGCGGTTTGTTAGTCGCATGGCACGGTTTTCGGTTATCGTCGGCGGGCTAACCTCGATTGGCCTGACCAGTGAACTTCGCTCAATCATCGCCGCGATACCTATCTCGCAGCGACTGAAACATTTGCCGGACAGCAAACAATGAACGACAACATCCCCGGGGGAATCATTCTATTTGGGGCCACCGGAGGCATCGGCTCTGCCACCGCCCGGAGACTGGTGCGTGCGGGGCGGTCAGTCCTTCTTGCTGCTCGAAATCAAGAAAAGCTTGATCAGGTGGCTCAGGAACTGGGTGCCCCGGCTGTGATTGTGAATGCCGACGATTCGGGTTCAATCGAAGCAGCGTTCGCATCCTGTGCCAATCAATTTGGTTCAGTTTCAGGAGCGGTCAATTGCTTTGGTTCGCTCCTCCTCAAGCCAGCTCATCTCACCACCGATGCCGATTGGCAGCAAACGCTGACCACCCACCTCTTCTCATCATTCGCCATCGTGCGGGCAGCCGCCAAAACCATGCGTCAGGGTGGGGGGGCGATCGTACTAATCTCGTCAGCAGCAGCCCGCATTGGCCTCGCGAACCATGAAGCGATCGCGGCCGCCAAGGCTGGTATTCAAGGCTTGGCACTTTCGGCCGCAGCAACTTATGCCAGCAAAGGAATTCGCATCAACACGGTTGCCCCAGGTCTTGTGCGGACTCCCCTCACCGAGAAAATCTGGTCAGCCCCCGCCAGCGAATCGGCCTCAGCCCAGATGCATGCGCTGGGGCGACTGGGTGAACCGGACGAGGTGGCTTCCCTCATTTGCTGGTTGCTCTCCCCCGAGCAAACATGGGTCACCGGCCAGATCTTTGGCATCGATGGCGGATTAGGAACCATTGCTCCTCGACCTCGATCGAGCGTTTAGTCGCCTGCTTGATCGACATACTCCACAACTGTCGCCACAGTCAACCGATCTGTTTCACGGATTGTTAGCCAATTCTCGTTACCATTACTGAAGATCTCCGTTCAATCCACAACAGGCCCACCATGTCCCCGACTGCCAACCATCCAGCCTGGATGACCTTCGTTCTCAAAGCAGCAGGGGTCTACAACCTGGCTTGGGGAGCGTTCGTCATCCTATTTCCGAATCTTCCTTTTCGCTGGATCGGGCTGGCTGAACCAAACTATCCCGAGCTGTGGCAGTGCATCGGGATGATCGTCGGGGTTTACGGCATTGGTTACTGGTGTGCCGCCAGCGATCCAACCCGGCATTGGCCGATTGTGCTGGTTGGGTTTCTTGGCAAGATTTTTGGTCCGATTGGCTTCTTGCAAGCTGCTACGACCGGTCGGTTACCCTGGGTCGCCGGTTGGACGATCGTTACGAACGACCTGATCTGGTGGATTCCGTTTGGGCTGATTCTGTGGCATGCCTTCCGCAACTATGCCGCTCCCCCGTTTGTCGGAACTGTCGAGTCGCTGGCAACCGAACTCGCTACTGCGCGGACTGGGTCTGGCCAGTCGATTGCAGACCTCTCCGATTCGCAGCCGGTCTTTCTGGTCGCAGTCCGGCACAACGGCTGCACCTTCTGTCGCGAAACGATCGCTCAATTGGCAACGCATCTCCCTGAGCTCAAACAGCGTCACTGGCTACCCGTTGTTCTCCATATGGGAACTGCTCAGGATGAAGCAACTTGGACCCGCGATTTTAGCTTAGATGGCGTCCAGTTCGTGCAGGACCCCGATCGCCGTTTGTATCGCGCCCTGGAACTTCCGCGCGGAACCGCCTGGCAACTCTTTGGTTTTCCCGTCTGGTCTGCTGCGGTCTTTGGCGGAGCAGTCCTGCGTCATGGAATGGGCGAACTGCGTGGAGACGGGTTCCAGATGCCCGGTACCTTTATTATTCAGAACCGTGCCATCCGCTGGAGCCAGCAGCATCACCACGCCGGCGACCCAGTCAATTGGACCGAAGGCTTAGCCTGCCAAATCGTTCAGCCGGCGTAGGCGGTCGTTGGCTGGGGGCGTCCTCTAATTGATATGCGTTAGGCCGAGCCTGACCTACCATCTGGCGGCTTTCCTGGCGAAGACGCAACACGCTGCATCAACCGCACCCGCAGCCCCCTTCGCTGCCGCAACCGCCCGACTTCTTCTTGGGTTTTTCAGGAGCAGGAGCCACCCCCATTTGTGAGACCGGTTGAACTTCAATAGTCCCCAATCCTGCCGCCGCTGCTTGCAGGGCTAGCTTGGTACTCTCAGGACCGCGGTCACACAAGACGTATACGATTTGCTTATCACCGGCTAAGGGCCGCTCGATATCAACCAGTTGCAGGTCGAGGTTCCAGGTGTTGATCCGCTCAGCCCACAGTCCAAACTCAGCTTCAGAACGCTGCCGATTTTTGGTCTCTTGCAGCAAATCCTCTGCAGTGGCCAGGCGGTCGATCGTGAAAGCCGCTTCTGGTAGAACAATACCCGGTTCAACAGGGGGTTTTACTCGTTCCAGCACTTCACCTAACTGCAACCCACGATCGGTCTGAATGACAACCTGGTCACCCCGTACCAGTTCCAAGTCGCCCGCCTGCTCACACCGGGCGACTTCCGACATCAGGCCATATCGCACAACGAATTGGTTCGGCATACATCACATTCCAAAGTGGTCAAGCGATGATGGTGCCAGGGCCAGTTTCAAAACCTGGTTGGTGACAAACACCGCTTGGCGTAACCCGAGATCCACATTTCCCGCCAGAGGGTTTTGAAACCTTCTCTAGTAGTCGACCGCCAGCAGAGATCAGACCATGCAGCAATCGTAGCCGACCGGGCCATTCACAGCGAGTCGCTGAACACTTATTGGCGTGCCAGTCTCTTGATCGTTTCGAGGTGGTCCGCGTCCTGCGGAGATTTGTCCTGTCGCCACCGGACCATCCGGGGAAAGCGAACGGCTATTCCCGACTTATGCCGGGTGGAAACTTGGATGTTCTCGAAGGCAAGCTCGAAGACCAACTGCGGAGTAACGCTGCGGACCGGACCAAATTTCTCCTGCGTGTTATTGCGAATAAATCGGTCAATTTCTTTGAATTCAGCGTCGGTCAGCCCCGAATAGGCTTTGGCAAACGGGACCAGGTTCGGGCCATCCCACACGGCAAAGGTGTAGTCGGTGTACAGGCTAGCCCTGCGGCCGTGACCCCGCTGGGCATAAATCAGCACAGCGTCGACTGTCATCGGGGCGACCTTCCACTTCCACCAGTCCCCTCGGGCGCGGCCCACGCCATACGGGGAACTGCGCCGCTTCAGCATCAAGCCTTCGACACCCCGTTCAGCACTTTGGGCACGATGCGCAGCGAAATCGTCCCAAGTCTCCCCGCTCAGGCTTTCGGCTAGCATGAGCGGCGAACCCGCAGGAAGTAGCGCCAGTAATTCCGCCAGCTTTTGGCGACGCGATTGCCAAGCATCATCACGCTGATCGACACCCGCCACTTCCAACAGATCGAAGACCATCAGTCGGCAGGGAACATCAGCCAGCAGTTTCTTGCCGACCGTTTTGCGGCCAATCCGTTTTTGCAACTGCGCAAAAGCCATCACCCGCTCGTCTCGATAGGCCAGAATCTCGCCATCGAGCACCAGCCCATCGGGTAATTCGTCGGCTGCCAGAGTGATCTCAGGAAAACGAGCGCTAATTAGCTCTTCGCCACGCGACCAAAGAAACGTGGTCCCGTTGCGGCGCACAAGCTGTGCTCGAATGCCATCCCATTTCCACTCGGCTTGCCAGTCCGTCGG
>JAIXVG010000299.1 GCA_027483145.1 Planctomyces sp. | reverse complement strand
TGTTGGCTCCGAACGCAGCATCGAGTCCTCACTTTTTGCCAGCCAGCCATTCCCGCGACTTTCGATTCCCATCGAGCCACTCGCTGCGATGCGTCGCCAGCCATTTCGGTTTCTGGTTGGCAACACTCGGGCGCTTTGGGCCGCTCGCGAACTCCTTCTTCAAGAACACCCTCAATTAGTTGTTGGGTTGGGAGGTTATGTCAGCGTTCCATGTGTCTGGTGGGCCTCGCGGCAGAAGATTCCCACTGCGTTGATCGAACAGAATGCCATTCCCGGCCGAGCCACTCGCTGGCTAGCTGCGAAAGCCTCTCTGATCGCAGCCACCTTCGAAGACGTCACTCGCTCACTCCCAGCGAAGTCTAATGTCGTGTTTCTAGGCACTCCCGTTCGCGACTCCATCCAGCGCCTTTACAGCCAGGCATCGCCTCAGGGCAAAGGGACGTTGATCGATCAGCAACAACCTCTCCGCCTGTTAGTCCTCGGTGGCAGTCAAGGGGCCGAGTCCCTTAACGACGTGGTGCTGGCCTGGCTCAGAATGTCCGAGTATGCCACACAGTTGCACGTGACCCATCAAACAGGGACCAAAGACTATGAGCGCATGCTCGCTGCCTATTCCCAATGCTCGCTATCGGTGATCGCCAAACCTTTCATTGAAGATATGGCCAGTGCCTACGCTTCGCACGATTTAGTCATCTCTCGCGCCGGTGCGACCACGCTGGCAGAACTCGCCATTGTGGGCCTCCCCGCAGTTCTTTTGCCCTATCCCCATGCCGCAGATCAGCATCAGCGGGCCAATGCGAAAGCGGTTGAGCTACAAGGGGCCACCATCATGGTCGAGCATCATTATCGCGTTCAGCAAACGGCCGAGAAACTCGCCCGGGCCATTCACCCGCTGCTGACTGATCGGCAATCGCTGACATCAATGGCAGTCGCGCAGCGCAATCGAGCCTACCCCGACGCAACCCCGGCCATCGCCGAGCGACTGCTCGAATTAATCGATTCCCAGTCACCCGCTGGCCTCGCCAGCTTGCCCGGCAATAACCATTAAGCCAAAGCACATGAATCGCTCACACACACCGTCAACGGTCGCATTCGTCCTTCTTTGATTCGCAACTACTGCAATCGTCGAAACCAAACCTCGCTCTTTCTAAGGATGCCTGCTTGAATCCCCAACATTTGGTTTTGGTGACAGGGGCCACCGGCCTCGTCGGCAGCCACGTCGTCGATAGCCTAACCGCGGCTGGCTATCAGGTCCGCATACTCGTCCGGAATGCCAGCCAACCGGCCTCAAGTCAGGTCGAAGTCGTCGAGGGTGACATCCTCAATCCCCAAGCGATTGTCGATGCCTGCTCGGGCGTTAACTCAATCATCCATTGTGCCGCTAAAGTCGGCGACTGGGGGCCCACTGCCGAGTACCGCGCCGTCAACGTCACCGCACTGAAATCACTCCTTGAAGCGGCCCGCGCCCAACCTGCGTTTCGCCGATTTGTCCACATCAGCTCCCTTGGTGTTTACGAGGCCCGAGATCACTACGGCACCGACGAAGCCACCCCCGTCAGCAAAAGCAGTATCGATGGCTATACCCTCTCTAAGGTTGAAGCAGAAGAACTCGTGCGCGAGTTCTCAACCACGCATGGCCTGTCAGCCGTCTCGTTGCGCCCAGGCTTCATCTATGGTCCGCGAGATCGAACCGTCTTACCGCGTGTGCTTGATAAGCTTCGAACCGGCCAGTTCGCCTACCTCGGTTCACCGGACAAGTTGATGAACAACACGTTCGTGGGCAATCTGGTCTCAGCCATCATGCTTGCTCTCGAAAAACCTGATCCTCTTGGCCCGGTTTACAATATCACCGATGGCCGCCTCGTTTCGAAGCGAGAGTTCATCGAAACCATCGCTCGCGTTGCCAGCTTGCCACTTCCCAGAAAAATCGTCCCACTCGGAATCGCCAAGCCCCTGGCCGGGCTTCTGGAGCGAACCTGGAAGCTCCTGGGGAAAAAGGAAGCTCCGTTGCTCTCTCAGGCTCGCATCAAGTTTCTGGGCTACAATCTGGATTTTGCCCACGATAAGGCTCGCGACGAACTCGGCTATCGGCCCGAACTCGACTTCATCGACGCCATGAAACTGACCGTCGACTGGTTTTCTCGCCAGAAACCTCTTTAATTGTGTCCCCCGGTCCATTAACGTTTAGCAGTCGACATCGCCCATCGCAGCCCTGTTTCTGACGAATATCACCACCCTGCTCCTCCACACGATAGTCCCCCCTCACGTAACCCGAAGCGTCAGCGAGGGGCTTCGATCGTTTGTGCTCGCATCATGCAGAAATTTATTCCACCGAGTGTTTCTCGAAGTTTGTCAGTCATTTCAACGCGAATCGGGCAACTTCAAAAAGCGTCAGCGAGGGGTTTACATGCACCGGCTTTTGTAACCAATCGTCGCCCCTTCAACATTCATTTGAATCCCATGTCAACACAACGAGAAATGGTCAATCTACCCCCCGCAATAAGCTGTACCGAAGCATCATTTGTCGGGGGCCGTTATCATCGATTCACTGGTCTCTCATCCGCCGACAAACCTGACGCTACCTAATCAAAATCGACTCGTCCATCGCGCCGTCAATTCTTTTCACCACCCGGAACGCTACTTTGTCCGCTGGGAATCAACTGCCGACTTCACCCGGTCAAAGCCCTCTCGTCGGTCCCCGTGCGATCAATGAGCACCTCGCCACCCGTTTAGCTCCCCCACCAATCCCCAAACCCCGCACTTGGGGACGATATTTCAAACAACTGACCCTGCGACTTGCTGCCTATTGGCTGATTTACACCCTTTCAATTGGCCCCCTCTTCTGGATCTGGTTCGACGCCCGCTATGTCGATGGCCCGAAGTGGATCTCCCGCGCCTACCTCCCACTCGCCATCGCCTGCGACCTGATCCCCTACTTCGGGACATTGGTCAACTGGTACATCAATCTCTGGATTCTGTAACGGCCGCCACCGTGACGCATGTAGTTTCCCAATTGGCCACTTACCAAAGGGCCAAACCCTCCGCTCCCCGTCTCAGTCGTTACCAGCCGAACCCCAACCAACTCCAAAACCATTCCTCCCCCCTTCCACGCTGAAACATTTCCCCGCTTCGCAACAATCACTGGTATCGCTTCCGATACATCTTCACCCGCCAACTGTGGTAAACTCCTCCTGCGTAGTCCTGAAGACCAGTTTTGCAGGTCGCGAAGCCGCCAGCGCAACAGGGAACCCCAAAGGCATGGATACCATTAAAACCTGGGCGGGTCCCTCTACCGTCGGCCATTCCCTCCCATCCAACCCCTCCCACAGCCTTCCCGAACCAGGCAGCCTTCCTTCCCAAATTGGCAAGTTCCCGGTCGTCCGTCGTCTGGGTGCCGGGGCCATGGGAGAAGTTTTTCTCTGTCTGCAGCCCGGCCTGGAACGGTACGTTGCCATTAAGGTCATGCGCGGCGGCATGGCCCAATGGCCCCGCTTTCAACGCGAAGCCCGCTCTGCTGCCAAGCTGGTCCACCCGCATATCGTCCGTGTTTACGATGTTGGCCACGATCACGAAACTCCCTACATCGTGATGGAGTTCATCGATGGCCAGCCTCTCTCGAACCTCATCGGCACCCCATACCTCTCCCTTCCCGTTTCATTGCGTTTGCTCCTTCATCTCTCTGAAGCCTTAGCCCACGCCCACGCTCAGCAGATCATTCATCGCGACCTGAAGCCAGCCAATATTCTCCTCGACCAGACCGGCCGACCCCTGCTGACTGACTTTGGCCTCGCCCGTTCGTTATTGAACGAGGTCTCCCTTAGCGGCAGCAACGACCTAATCGGCACCCCTCGCTATATGGCCCCCGAGCAAATCCTGGGTGAGCGCGACGAGCAAGACCAGCGCGTCGATGTCTTCTCCCTCGGCGTCGTTATGTACGAAATGCTTTCGGGTAGACCTCCGTTCGATGCCGCCAACGTTGTTCAAATCTTGCGGCAAGTGGCCGATGACGATCCGGTACCACTTCAAAAATTGAATGAGGCCATTCCTCCTGCGGTGGCTGCCATCTGCAGTAAAGCCCTCGAAAAGCGCCCTGCTGACCGTTTTGCTACTGCGGCAGAAATGCATCAGGCTCTGCGCGATGTTCTCCTGAGCGAATCCTCTTTGTCACCTTCGGGCGAACTGCGGGCCAACGACTATCTCAACGCCTTTGTCCCAATCGGCAAGGCCGTTCCCAACACGCTCAGCTACCCTGTCAGGCCCAACCATCGCTCGTTCTGGGCAGTCGCCATCGCCGGGGTTCTGGTTGGGATCGCAATTTGGCAAACGCTACTGATGGTGCTCCCCGCTCAGCCTCAAAATCGACTCAATACCGAAGCCTTCGTCGCTGCCAAAGGACGCATACTTGGCGAAGTGGAAGAGATCTGCAAAGGGGCGATGCGCGTCTCCGAAAAACAAAGCCCGCGCGACCTCCTCAGGCAAAATCTCGATGAAGTCTCGCTCCTGCTTCGGCAATCGCCTGATGACTACGATCTCGCCCTCGCCCGTATTCGGCTCCTTCGCCGCGGGGGCGAATGCCTGGCCGCCGAAGCCGAGGCAACCAACCTCATGGTCAAGTTCTCCGATCACTTAGCTCTGCGGCTCGAACGGGCTTTGGCCCGCTTTCAGTTGCGCGTCCTCTATCTTGGTGCCTGGGATGCCACCGAGCTGAAGCATCCCATCTCCCTGCAGTTCTCTGAAGACAGCGAATTCTTCCAGAACTCTTCTTCGGCATCGCTCAAGCATCTCGCGCAAATGCTCAATCACGTCGCCGATCCCGATTCCACCGAGCTGTGGCAACTATCGACCACTGCCACGGACATCACTGATGGCCTCGTAAGTACTGCCGACCTATTCATGGTCCGAGGCGAGCTACTGTTTCGCGCCGCCGAAGAGGCTGAGCTGACCCACAACGACGAGGATGCTTCCACACCCCTTTACGGCCCATTGGCCGATTTGGCCAAAAAGACTCTTCGCGTCGGCATGGAGGCCGATCCCTATCATTCAGGTTTGCTGTTCTTGAAGGCCACTTCCTTCTCGCGGCGTGTTGGCTATGATCGCGGCGTGGGAAGCTCAGACCGCGATTCATCCATTAAGCGCAGCCTCCCTCAGTTCGAAGCAGCCATCGAACGGTTTCGCCGTGTGACGTTACGCCTTGGCTGTGATACCTCCGCCGCTCGGGCTGTTTTGTTGGCCAATCGAGGTTGGACCGAACCCGCGATCGATCAATTGCAGGATGCCCTCAGCTATCGCCCTACGATCCCTCATCTGAAGGCTGCTCAAGTCTGGTTGAAGCTCAGCTCTCCAGAAGATGGTGTCCACAATGCCGACTCACTCAATGCCCTGGCCCGCGAACTGGAAGAAACCGCCAGCGAAGCCCCTGACGACAGCCTCGCCCCCTATGTCCGCGGTATCATCGACCTGGCCAGTGGCCGGTACGCCGATGCTCGCAAAGAAATCCAGGAATGCGCCTCTCGCCTCGGCCCTGAAGATCACTGGCATCATGTGAACGACTCACAGGCCGAGTGGATTAAGAGCGTTGCCAAGGGTGAGATTCCGTTTCTCTATCACGCCCGAGCCGCAATCGCCGAGCACCCATTCGCCCCCGATGTCCTCATCAAAATCAACCAAACCACTCTCGATCGAATCAACGATCCCGAGCTGGTCTCCGCTTCCGATATCTCTCCCGAGGACCGGCAGAAGTATCTGGCATGGGTCAATTTCGCGATGGCCGAAATCTATACTGGCCTCGAAGACAAGCCCGCCGCCTATCGCCACCTCACACAGGCGCTAGAGCAGCACACCTCCGATATCCACGGCCCCATGGCCCGCGAGCACTGGGCCTTCAGCTCCCTCACCAGCGATTCCGAATTCCAGGACCTCTGTGACAAATTCCCCGCCCCCTCAGAACCCAGCGAACCAACCGACTCTGCAGAGCCAGGCGAACCCAGTTACCCCTCAGATTCCGATTAGCGCTTCGTCAAAGTGAATTGTCGTATGCCACTGGCTTCGTCAGTGCGCTGTAAACTGAGACTCCATTCGAGGATGTGGTGGCGAAGCGAATAGCACCCAACCCTGATTCTTAAGCCTGACAAACCACTGGTAGCATCTACGCAATTCGCTCAATTCGAATTCCATCCGCATTGACGTTTCCAGCTAGCGTATTCGCTAACTGAATTGCCACAGAATCGCCGCTGCGAGTAACCGTCCGAAGAACTTTCCAGGGAACCCCCTGCTCGTTAAAGCTATCTGGGGCCAATTGCTGATTGGCAGCAAAGCTTCCCAGAACACTACCTCCGACCGAGCTCCTCGCCACATAAGCGAGGTTATTGGCTCGGTTTGCACCCCCGACCCAAGTGGTTGCAATTCTGTATTGCCCTGCCGACAGTCCGGTAAACAACCAAGTCGCCACAGCATTTCCTGCTCCGGCATTCGCCAGTAAACGGTCGTTGCCAAACCCGCCCGTCGCGGTCGCCCATGCACCAGCTTTCGAGAACCCGGCATCACCGTCATCCACAATGGCCACGGCCGGCCCTATCCGTTCAATTCGAATCGAATCCGCATTGACCGAGCCTGTCAACGTATTGGTAAGCTGTACAGTCATTGTGTTTCCAAATATCGTGACGTCGCCGAGGCCCTGCCAAAGCGTTCCCCCTTCCATAAACCCGGCAGGCTTCAATCGTTGATCGACTGCTGTGCTCAACAGGCTCGGGCCTGTGCTAACCGCGCGAATCGTGTAAGGTGCATTATTGGAACTGGATGTACCGCTAACCCACGTCGCGGTAACTCGGTATCGACCCGGCTGTAGGCCGCTAAACGACCAGTTTGCCGTCGCATCTCCGTTACCAGCAACGGCATTCTGGCTGTCGCCGCCACGTCCGCTGGCAGAAGTGGCCCAAGTACCGGTTGTTGTGTAACCACTTTCTCCGTCGTCCAGAATTGTTCCTGGAGAGTTGGTTCCAGAGATGCTTAATCGCTCGATCCGTATCGCATCGGCTGTTACCAGACCCGAAAGGCGATTGGCGAGGCTGACATACAAACTGTTTCCCGTCAGTGTAACGTCTCCCAGCGGCTGCCATTTCACGCCACTTTCCAACAGGCCGACCGGAACAATCCGTTGATTGACATTAGTACTGAGCAATAGGCTCCCACCTGTACTGCTACTAGCAGTAAACAAAGCGTCATTGGCCCTGTTGGCAGCCGGAACGGCCCACGTCGCCGAGACCCGGTACTGCCCCGGCAGCAGGTTCGTAAAGGCCCATGTTGCTACACTGTTACCGGTCCCTGTCCCAGCCAAACGCCGGTCATTACCAAACCCGGCAGTAACAGCTTGCCAAGACCCGATTGTGCTGAAGCCAACATCGCCATCATCAATCACGGTGACGGCTGGCGGAGTCACTACGTTGGCTGTTAAGGCGATATCGTATGGGTTTTCATTGGCATCGTTATTAGCAAAAGACAAACTCCCCGACTTAACACCCCCGGATGAGCTATCAACTACAACGGTTAAGGTCGCTTGCCCACCTGGTGCAATGCTCTGGCCGGGCACGAAGTTATTCACAACGACAAATCCTGAACCTGCTGGGACCGTAGCAGGTTGCAGCACCAATGCAGCCGACCCCGTATTCCTAATCGTCAGCGTGCGAACTGGTACACTAGTACCCAAAGCGATCGATCCCCAGTCGAGACCCCCTCCATCCGAGATTGGCACCCCCGCACTCTGAACGTCAATCTCTGGATTGTTTGGAGAGACAATCACCGAGACTTCAGCCGACAGGGCGCTCTCACCCCCATCATTGACTGCACTGATCTTGTAAAAGTAGGTCCCGGCTACCAAACCATTGTCAATGTATGTCGTACCGGTCAATAACGTGGCAATCGGTGTCGCAGACTGGCCCCCAGCAGATGTACCCCGATAAACCCGATAGTAGACATCGGCCAAGCCCGGTGGCGCGGTCCACGACAAGCCAACCTGATTGCCAGTTGCTGTGGCCGCCGGAGAAGACGGTGCCAATGCTAAGGTGTCGGTGTTGAAACCTGTAAAGTCGTTGAATCCTGCGATGTTAAAGGCTTGAATGTGGTATTCGATATGCGCGTTACTTGGCAGGCTAAGGTCGTCGTAGTTCGTGCTATTTGGTGGCAGTGTGGCAATTGGAATAAATGACCCGTTGTTTATTGACCGGGTAATCCGATAACCCTCTTCGTTATTGGCGTTATCGGTCCAGCCGAAGCGAATACCTGTCGTTGTAATCTGCGTTGGCTGGGCATTCGTCGGCCGATCTGGAGGAACTGGCGTAAGCAGGCTCACCACGGTGGAATATGCCGAGTTTTCCAGAAAGTTTAGAACCCGCACCCGATACCAATACGTGACATTGGGATTGAGCGCAGTATCGCTATAGGTGGTTGCATTCAACGGAAGATCATTAACAATCGTCGTGAACGTCACTCCATCGGTCGATCGCTCCACCGAGTAGGCTGTGCCAATGTTGGCGTTGTTAGTCCAAGTCAGGTTCAACTGGGTGCCGCTGGCAGCCGCAACTGACAAGTTTGTCGGCGCAGCCGGTGCTACTCCAGAATAGAGCTGCGATTGGGGGATGAACTGTTCTGCCGTTGAGGCACTCGACCAGTACAGCTGCGCGACATCTCCTCCACCCCCTTGGAAGAACTCCATGCGAATATCGTATAATTGGCCTGCGCTCAGCGTGATTGTGCCATAGTCGTCAGCCGCACCATGATAAGTCCAGTTATCAATAAGCAATTGATTGTTGA